>CAYWHV010000013.1:0-18898 GCA_964458045.1 uncultured Methanospirillum sp. | reverse complement strand
AATTACGGGATGTTCACCGGCGGGCTCGGATTTCATTACGGTGCCGAGAAGGCAGGTCTGACTGCGGTTCCGAGTGGGACGGGGAACACAAAACGACAGATTGAGATGATCCAGGACTTTGGAGTTACGGCAATTCACTGTACTCCGAGTTATGGCCTCCACCTTGCAGAAGCTGCTGCCGAGATGAAGATGGAGTTACCCTCTCTGAAAGTGGGGATCTTCGGGGCTGAACCCTGGTCTGAGAAGACCCGGAACGAACTGCAGGAGAAACTGGGTGTTGAGGCATTTGACAGTTACGGGATGAGTGAACTCTACGGCCCGGGTGTGGCCTTTGAATGCTCCGAACATAACGGGCTTCATATCTGGCATGATTCCTACCTTGTGGAGATCATCGACCCCCTGACCGGTGAGAACCTTGGTCCTGGCGAACGGGGAGAACTTGTGGTCACTCCTCTGACAAAGGAAGCAATGCCGCTCCTCCGGTACAGGACTGGTGATATCACGATGATCATGGAGGATGAGTGTCCCTGTGGCAGAGGTCCGAAACTTGCCCGCTTTACCGGCAGGAGCGATGATATGCTGGTCATCCGTGGGATCAATGTCTTCCCAAGCCAGATTGAACATGTCCTGCTCTCCATCCCTGAAGTGGGCAATCATTACATGGTTTATGTTGACCGGGTAAACCATATGGATGAGATGACGATTGAGGTTGAGGTTTCCCGAGAGAATTTCCACGGGGAACTTGCCGATTTAAAGAGGGTCCAGAATAAGGTTATAAAATCCCTCCGCGATGTTCTCGAGCTCAGGACAACGGTCCACCTGGTTGAACCTGGAACCCTGCCCCGGTTTGAAGGAAAAGCAAAACGGGTTGTTGACAGGCGGGGTGATGACTGATGCGGTGCTGGGACCCCCGAATCGAGGAGATGCCTGTCGCTGACCTTCGAAAATTACAGTACAAACTGTTAAAAACCCTTGTTTATCGTGTTTACAGTTTTTCCTCTTTTTATCACAAGCGCATGAAGGAAGCAGGGGTTCATCCTGATGATATTAATTCCCTTGAGGATATTGCCAAGCTGCCATTCATGTACAAAAAAGACCTTCGGGATACCTACCCTGATGGTCTGATAATGAGTGAACAGGAGGAACTGGTTCGGTATCATGTGTCATCAGGAACGACTGGAAAGCCTACGGTTGTCGGATATACAAAGAATGATATCTATAACTGGACCGAGTCCCTTGCCCGCGCCCTGACCTCTGCAGGTCTTGGCCGGGGGGATGTGATGCAGGTCAGTTATGGGTATGGTCTCTTCACCGGAGGACTTGGCCTCCATTATGGGGCAGAGCGGATTGGCGCAACCGTTCTTCCGACATCGGTCGGAAATACCGAACGACAGATCGAGCTGATGCAGGATCTCAGGGTCACTGCCATCGCCTGCACTCCGTCGTATCTTCTGCATATGGGAGAGGTTGCAGAGAAGATGGGGGTATCAATTAAAAATGACACGCTTCTCCGGAAAGCCATCGTCGGTGCCGAACCGTGGAGCGAGCAGATGCGGCTTCGGATCAAAGAGAGTCTTGGAGTTGACGCCTATGATATCTATGGGACCAGTGAACTTTCAGGCCCGCTCTTCTGTGAATGTGAGTATCAGCAGGGCTTTCATGTCTGGGGTGACCTGATCTACCCTGAAATCCTTGATCCTGACTCACAAAAACCCCTTCCGCCTGGTGAGCGTGGAGAACTTGTCGTGACCATGCTCCAAAAGGATGGTCTTCCCATCGTCAGGTACCGGACCGGTGATGTAACCGCTCTCAGGGAGGAACCATGCCCCTGTGGAAGGACCCACCCACGACTTGAACGGCTGTCTGGCCGGGTTGATGACATGCTGATTATCCGTGGGATCAATGTCTTCCCCAGTCAGATTGAACATGCCCTGCTTGGAATTCCGGAAGTTGCCGAACACTTCATGATTGAGATTGATCGGAAGGGTGCCCTTGATGAGATGCTCATCAGAGTTGAGCTTGCAAAGGAGGCCTTTTCAGACAAGATTTCAGATCTCATGCGAACAAGACGGCATGTTGAAAAGGTATTGAAGAGTTCATTAAATGTACAGGTATCGGTGGAACTGACTGAGCCGGGAACCCTGCCCCGGTTTGAAGGGAAAGCAAAACGTGTGATTGACAAGAGGTTGATATAATGAGTTGTGAACAGTATATGATCCGCCAGATCTCCCTTTTCTCTGAGAATAAACCGGGCAGGCTGGCTGCAATGGCAAAGGCATGCCAGGAGGAGAATGTGAATATCCTTGCCTTCTCAATCGCGGAAGCAGAAGGGTTTGGTGTCATCAGGGCACTTGTGGACAAACCTGATGCAGCATTTAAGAAACTTACGTCCATGGGTTTTAATGTCGCATTCACCCATGTGATAGCGGTCGAGATGAAAGATGAGCCAGGCGGCCTTTTTGCGATTGCATCAAAACTCAGCGATGCAGGAATAAATATCGAGTATTCATATGCCTTCTCCGGGAAAAACAAGGCAATTCTGATCTTACGGGTTGATCAGGTTGAACCGGCGATTCGTCTGCTTCATTCGAACAAATTCACTCTCATTGCTTCTGAATCAATTCAGTAATTAAAAATTTTCAATTCTTTTTTTTCGGAATATCAGATCCATACCTTTATTGATTTACGAGCAGACTTCCCTGCAGTGAGGAGCATGTCAGTTGAAAAAAAGGTTCTGATTGTCATTGCCCCGGTAAAGTTTCGTGATGAAGAACTTACCGAACCGATAAAATATCTTGAAAAGGCTGAAATCGCGTATGATATCATCTCAACACAGACCGGTCTCGCGATTGGGATGCTGGGTGGGAAGGTGCTTGTTGAAAAGACCGTTCAGGATGTAAGTATGTCCGGGATTACTCCCTATGCCGGAATCCTGATTGTGGGGGGAGGCGGGTCACCCGATTACCTGTGGAGCAACAAACCCCTCCTGTCCCTGGTACAGGAGTTTGATGCCGCAGAAAAGGTAGTGTCTGCCATATGCCTCTCAACAGTTGTTCTTGCACAGGCAGGAGTGCTGAAAGGCAAGCAGGCAACGGTGTGGAATGATGATGCCGCCATTGCACAACTCCAGGCAGGCGGAGCGGTCTACAAGCCTGATCCTATCGTCACAGAGGGACGGGTAATTACTGCGAACGGCCCGCCCGCTGCTGCAGGATTTGGAGAAAAGGTTGCCAAGGCTGTTCTGGCAGCATAATCTTTTTTTAAAATCAAACCGGTGGGTTTTAAAAAGAAATAAAAGAAAAGGGTATTGAGGGTTTAATCCCGGAATGCAATGTGAACAGTCGCATTGTCTGCACCAAAGAATTCCCGGCAGAATTCAGCGGTGAGTTGTGGTGCGTACTCTTTGCATGAGAAGATATCAATGTAGGCAGCATTGGTTTCGTTTGCAAAGTGTGCACCGATGAGTGATGTCTCGATAAGCTGGGTCAGGGAATATCCTGCAACACGCTCACATGGACCGAAGTTGATGATCTGTGGCTCTCCAAACCGCTTCATCTTAATCAGGTCACAGAGCTGAATGACGAATTCCCTTATCTTTCCTGCATCTCTGATGGTTTCAGGGTTGCAGTTCTTTAGATCTACGCTTGCATACAGACCCCAGGCGTTTCTGGATTTAAACTCCTCCATAATCTCCTGATCTGATTTTGCTGGTGCGGTTGCGATTCCTTCTCTGGTTGGAACAAGTGTGTCTATCATGGTGTATCCCCTTTTGACTCATTCACGTGTATGCCTGAGGATTTAAGGTTTACTCTGGTCAAAAGTGCCCGAATTGAAAAATTCTACATTTTGGCCGTTAAAATCAATTTTGGACCATTTAAAACCATTTTAACGAAAAAATATCGATTTATCCTTGAAATTTAAAATTACGGCAAAAACGGGATTTTGATCTCTGTGTATAATCGAATTAAGTCATTTCTAATTTGTTTTAGGGCTTGCGCGTGAATACAGGCATTTTTAATCATTGGGATTTCAATAAAAACAATTTTTTGCACTTTTTTATTCAAAAAATCGCTATTGGAAGTTTATTTTTCATGAAAAAAAGAAGAAATTTCCGGGCATTTTTACTTCACCATTGTTAACCGCATTCTGTCAGATGGTCTGATTATTCTTCATGAGGTCAATTTGATGAGGTGCCGCATATGGTCATGCTATTTTTGGGGCACCAAACAGGGGTTTGGTGGATATGATCTTCCACCGGGAGTGAACTTGTGCGCTAATTGTTTCTGGATAAGAAAAACGGTAATAGCAATACTACGGCGATGATCAGCCAGAACTGCGCAAATAAAAAGAGCAGGTGTTCCTGTCCTTCATCATAATATCGTATTTCGACTGAGCGGACCTGGTTCCAGGAGATGTTCGTGGTATTATTCCCCTCTTCCAGCTTTGAGCCGGAGGGCTGGATGGATGTGAGCAGGGGGTTTGTTACCATGTATGGATGGGGAACGCTCACGGTCACATTTGCAGGTTCAGTAAAGAGGAACTGCATGGTGTTTGACATCACCGCTGATTCATAGGAGATGGAGTAGTTCCCCTTGGGAAAAGTCAGGACCCCACGGTCAGGAGTCAGGGTGAGGGCATCAGTCTCATTTCGGACCGTGAGATTTTTTGTCTCCAGAGGGATCCGCTCACCTACCATTCCTGGCTGAATCAGTTCATACCGGTCGGTGTTGTTGACCAGTACGGCAGCATAGTACCGTTTCCCGTCTTCGTCAACCGTTGCCGAGAAGGTAATCCCGGCAACCGGAATGATACACAGGATCAGAGTTGCAAGGCAGAAAGCAGCGATTCGAGTGTAGCTTCGCATTCGATTGGTGGAGCACATTGTTTAATTACCGTTTCAGGATCCTTGAGCAGGTGACCGGTGACCACGCACACGATACGCTCGTCACGATCAATGACCCCGGCCTCTACCAGCTTCTTCACACCGGCTACCGATGCAGCTGAGGCAGGCTCTACTCCGATACCTTCTTTCTGTGCAAGGTCACGCTGCATGGCCAGGATCTCTGCATCGGTCACATAATCCGCAGTACCCTTGCTCATCCGGATCGCTTTCAGAACCTTCTCTGCATTGACCGGGGCACCGATACGGATGGCAGTTGCTATGGTCTCAGGCGATCCATCCGGAATCACTTCAGGAAGGTTCTGTTTAATTGCCTTGACTACCGGCTGGGAACCCTCTGCCTGGATACCGGTCATCATCGGCATCTTGTCAACAAACCCGAGTTCTGAAAGTTCAATAAGCCCCTTGTACACGGCTGAAATGTTTCCTGCGTTTCCGACAGGCAGAACCATCCGGTCAGGGACTTCTCCATTCAGCTGATCAATTGTTTCAAACCCGATGGTCTTCTGCCCTTCAAGCCGGTAGGGGTTTACTGAATTGAGCAGGTAGATGCCTTTTGTCTCACACAGGTCGCGGACCATCTCAAGTGCCCGGTCAAAGTTCCCATTAATGGAGATGACTTTTGCTCCATGCATGAGTGCCTGGGCAACCTTTCCAAGAGCCACCTTACCGGATGGGAGCAGGACGATGACCGGGATGCCTGCTTTTGCTCCATACACTGCAAGTGATGCTGACGTGTTTCCGGTACTTGCGCAGGCCACGGATTTCATCCCCAGCTGGATGGCCATCGAAACACCAACCGTCATTCCCCGGTCCTTGAATGATCCGGACGGGTTCATCCCTTCATGCTTTGCATATAATTCCTTAATGCCAAGTTCCTCTCCGATACGCCTCATATGGTAGAGGGGGGTGCCACCTTCCCGCAGGGTAACCGGCTCACCGGAGACGGGAAGGAGTTCACGATATCTCCAGACAGAAATCGGGCGTGAAAGCCATTCCTTTCTGGTAATATTGATATTGGCAAGGTCGTACCTGACCTCAAGAAGGTGTCCGCATTTGCTGCAGGTATAAATCACGGCATCGGACTGGTATGTAGCACCACAACCGATACACACGAGATCAAACATAGGAGAAGAGATTAGCTTGTTTTCGTACTTCATACTGTGGGAGATACCAGGAAGAAGAGAGGAGAAGAAGAGGTATCAGGCGGTTCCTGAAAAGCTCTCGCGTATCTGTATCAGGCGCTGCTCCTGGAATTTCATATTCGTTTCCATGCTTTTTATGGCGATATTGATATCATCAGAGAACTTCATCGACGGATCCGAGAGATCATAGGTCGACGAAAGAAGCTTCAGGAGCCGTTTGGTGATCTCAGTACTTTTCACGAGCCGACCATATTCATTGATGAGAGCATCTTCAAATCCACCCTCTTTTGCCCTGGTCATATCATCGGCTATCTGCTTCCTCCGGTTGATGACCCCTTCAATTGCAGCGTAGAGTTCCGAATGAGTGACCGGCTTTAGGATATAATCCTCGATATACATCCCGTACTCCTGTGCCTCCTGTGGAGTCAGCTGCTTTGCCGTCAGCATCATGACCGGGATATCCTTTGTTGCAAAGTTCTGCTTGATTGCGACCAGTGTCTCCCATCCATCCATGGGTTCCATCATGATATCAAGCAGAATAAGGTCAGGTGTTACGGTTTTTAACAGATCAATACCTTCAGGGCCGCTATTTGCCGAGTATACTGTATAGCCCCCTCTCTCCAGCATTGTTACAAAAATATCGACGATAAACGGGCTGTCATCGATCACCAGTATTGTTGACATCAGAACGTTCCTCCCACGTCTTCCGCAATCTCCCGGAGCATTCCGGTCATATGTTTCAGGTCCCAGGCCGGGTCTACCAACGCTGCTAATAGTATCTTTTCTCCGGCTCCCATAATGATGAGTATCCCGTCCGGAGAATGAATGGTAACCATATCAGGTGACTGGACTTTTACGATGACGGCTGCTGACTCTGCAGAGGCAAGGAGTGTTGCACACATCGCAGCAAACCATGCTTCGTTAAAGTCACCGGCTGAGTACCGGCCAAGCATAATACCGTCACGGGATACGAGTGCACATAATTTGACCCCTTCAATTAACCTGATACTCTCAATTATTCCTGCAATCTTCTCTTTTAGCATACCCGGCTCCCGCTACCTGCTGATAATACGGTATAGTCACAGAGCTATATTATTTAATGGTTTGGTGTTTTGCCATATGAGGATATCAGCGCAGTCATATTTCAGGGCCATGGGGCCATATGCGAACCGGCTGGCTTTCCCTGTTGATATTCTGTTTCTGCTGGTGCATGTGCAGAATAATATGGTTAAGTACATAAGGGACAGCTGAGAAAATAGTATGGAACGGGGCCATAGGGTAGCCTGGCATCCTAGGAGACTGGGGGTCTTCTGACTCGAGTTCGAATCTCGATGGCCCCATTACATTTTTCGGGTAATGATATGATACATGACCCACGTTGTTATGACTGCCTTCTTTCCAGAGTCGATCTGGAGATAGAACTGGCAAATTACGATAAAAAGGAAAATTCAGATATTGTTGCGCACGCAGAGGAGATGATCCGGTTTTTGCATAAAACACCATGGACGCATCCCATGGTTGCATCTGCCCTGCACCGTGCCATGTATCAGCGGCTGAATAGTTCTGATCCTTTTTATGCGCTCAAGCAGGCATCTGAAGAAGTATCAATTGAGATATTACAGGCCGTATCCGGTCACCTGACCAGCTTTCGGGAGTATGTCATTGCCAGCGTGATCGGCAATATGTTTGATTACGGGGTGAAGGATCATGAGGTCAGCAGTGATTTTGTCTCATACTTTGACCAGGAGTTTAAAAAGGGCCTTGCGGTTGATGATACTGACCGGATACTCCCGCTGTGTCGTGACATCGTCTATTTTACTGATAACTGTGGTGAAATCGTCTTTGACCAGGCTCTTATCACCTGGCTGATTGCACACGGCAGCAGGGTCACTCTTGTCGTCAGGGACAGACCGATTCTCAATGATGCAACCATGGAGGATGCCATCCGGCTTGGTCTGGACAAACAGGTTTTCAGGCTCCTTACAACCGGTGCAAAGGTTGAACACGGGATTCGGTTTGACCTGATGTCAGATGAGCTCCTGCTCGCGCTTGACCGGTGTTCCCTTATCATCTCAAAAGGCATGGCAAATTACGAAAGTCTTCGCGAAGAGCAGGGTCTTCCCCCGGTTGCCTATCTTCTTGCAGCAAAATGTGAACCGATTGCAGAAGAGCTTGGTGTCAGACGAGGGGATAAACTGGCTCTCCTGAGAAATGCCTGATATTTAACCTTTTAATCACCGATACACAACTTTTTCTTCCATCCTGACAAGAATACCATATGGTTTTGGAAGATTTCTCATATGGATGGATCATCGTTCTCTTTGGTGCATTGTTCTTTGTCCTTGAGGTCTTCTCGCCGGGTTTCTTTCTTCTGGTCCCGGGTACGGTCCTGCTTATCATGGGCGTGCTGGTGATACTCGGAGTTGATATCTTCTCATCGACCTATGGTATCGTATTTGGCATCATCATCGCCATTCTGGCGGCAACTGTGACGGTTTTCTTATACAGCCGTCTGACTCCGGGAGATGAAAAGCCCCTTACCATGAGCATGGATTCACTGGTAGGAAAAACCGGCAGGGTATTAAATCCTGTGGATGAAGAAACCCTGTCTGGAAAAGTATCTGTTCAAGGTCAGATATTTAGTGCAAAATCGAAGTCAGGCATCATCCCGGAGGGGGCAAAAGTAAAAGTTATTGCTTCCCAGGGTGTGCATATTGTTATAGAGGAGGAATAAATGGCAGTATTTGAAACCCTTATTACCCTGTTTCTGGTAATTATCATTCTGATCATCTTTGCCCGTGGTGTGGTCATTGTCCAGCCTTACGAGCAGGGCCTGCAGATTCGACTTGGACGATATATCGGGAGGATGAATCCCGGATTCAGGTGGATTATCCCGCTCATTACCCAGGTCGTCAAACTGGATCTCAGAACCCTGGTGATGGATGTTCCAAGCCAGGAAGTCATCACGAAAGATAACTCTCCGACGAATGTTGATGCAATTGTCTATATCAGAGTCATTGATCCTGAGAAAGCCTACTTTGAGGTAGCAAATTACCGGATGGCCACCGTTGCCCTTGCCCAGACGACCCTTCGTGGGATCATCGGTGACATGGAGCTTGATGAGGTGCTCTACAACCGGGAGAGCATTAACATGAAACTTCGTGACATCCTTGACCGTGAAACAGACCAGTGGGGTGTCAAAGTCGAACGCGTGGAGATAAAAGAGGTTGATCCGGTTGGGACGGTCAAGCAGGCAATGACCGAACAGACCGCAGCAGAACGTGAGCGGAGAGCTGCAATTCTTCGTGCCGATGGTGAAAAGCGTTCTGCAATCCTGAAAGCAGAGGGTCTGAAAAAGAGTATGATCCTGGAAGCAGAAGGAGAGCGTCAGAGTAAGATCCTGAAAGCTGAAGGAGAACGTCTGTCACAGATCCTGCGTGCACAGGGAGAATCACAGGGACTTCGTATTCTGGCACTCGGATCACGATCCTTAGACAAGCGGGCAATTACAGTCCTGTCCTTTGACGCCTTAAAAACAATGGCAAATGGCCAGGCAACGAAGATCATCTTTCCCTTTGAAATTTCAAGCCTCATTAAACAGGGCGCGAAATATCTGGGAGCCACAGAAACCATGGATGACAAGGAGGTCTATGATGTTCCGCTTGACGAAAGTCTTCTTGGAGACATTCCCACTGCAGAGCGGATCATGGAAGTTGTCAAATCCATTGAGGATGAGACCCGGGCCATCATGAAGGAAGAGATCATTCCTGAACAGGGTACCGGGCTGCCAGAAGTTGATGAGAAAAAACTGATATCATGATGGCGGACAATACAATCTATAATGCCGGGGTGCGGTAAACCATATCGGGTACCAGGGGTGGTGAACAATTGTGGGGAATAGATTAAAAGTCCTGTATGTTGATGATGAGGCCCTCCTTAAGATGGCCTTTGTCGAAACGTTAAAGCAGCAGGGGTTTGATGCCCGTGGTGCACTGAGTGGACAGGAAGCCATTCAGATGGTGTATGAGGATGTTCCTGATATCATCATCCTCGATGTCATGATGAAGCCAATGGACGGGTGGGAGACCCTTCTGCATATCAAGGAGCATGAACAGGCGAGAAATGCTCCCATTATTATGCAGACCGGGAAAAGTCTGACAATAAAAGATGTCCTCCGGTATGGCGACCAGATTGACGACTATCTCATAAAACCTGTCCGCCTTCCTGACCTTATCAGAGCTATCGATGGAGTCGGGGCAAGAAATGCCGAGATAAATCGTGAAAAGGAGCTTGCCCTAGAGAAAGGAGGGAATACTGCAGATGTTGATGAGTATGGGGAACTCTTAAAACGTGTGCAGGTCGAGCAGCGCCTTATCGAGATCCTGGGAAGAATTTACCCGATTCAGCGGGACGGAACTATAGAGACTGATCTTGAGATTCCGGAGCTGCATGAATTCGTGCACCGGTTCGAAGCCCATAAGGCCCGGTGTGAAGAACTCAAAAATAAATTATTTTCAGGCTCCTGAAAAGTATCAGGATATTATTTCATCTCTTTTAATCTTTTTTGCATTGCCGAGCGAACGGTTTCCAGCACTGCAATTCGTGCGTAGTATTTGTTGTTTGCAGGAATTATGGTCCACGGGGCCTGGATGGTGGTTGTCCGGCGAATCATGGCATTTACCGCACTTTCATACTGGTCCCATTTTTCCCGGTTTCTCCAGTCTTCCTCGGTTATCTTCCAGTTTTTCTCCGGGGTATTCTGCCGTTCCTCAAACCGCCTAAGCTGTTCATCCTTGTCAATGTGCAGCCAGAATTTTATGAGAACGGTTCCTTCCCTGGTCAGTTCGTCTTCCATGACATTGATCTCATGGTATGCCCGCTGCCATTCAGACTCTGAACAGAAGCCTTCAACCCGCTCCACCAGGACCCGGCCGTACCAGCTCCGGTCAAAGATGGTGATGTTCCCCTTCCTTGGGAACCGGGTAAAAAATCTCCACAGGTAATGATGCATCTTTTCCCAGTCGTTTGGTGGGCCGATGGGTTCGACGACATACCCCCTGGGATTGAATGACTCCGCGAGCCGTATGATACAGCCGCCCTTTCCTGCGGCATCCCATCCCTCAAAAACAATCGCAACCGGTACGTTCTGGTTATAAATCTCAACCTGAAGATTACGGAGTTCTTCCTGAAGTCCCTGAAGGATCGGTTTGTATTCAGGGCGGGTGTAGCTCTTTGTCAGATCGGTTTTCTTCAGAAGCGACGCCTCTTCAGTCTCGGACATCGTTTTGATGAGGTATGTCTGACCCTGCTCTTTCTTTCCGCCCTCCTTTTCAGTCAGCCAGCACTCGACTGCCGAATTGAAGGTCTGCAAAACCCTCACGTACCCGTACTTCATCGACTCTGCTTCAACAATGGTCCAGGGTGATGCCGGCATGTCCGTCTTCATCAGCATCCGGTCAATCATGACAAAATCACGATTTACCATGTATATCCCTTCTTTTCTGCGAAGGTATCTGGCCTGCATGGTGAAGGGACTGTCTTTGATGACATTGAGACGTCTCTTCTGCTCTTCCTTACTGATGTGGAGGAAGAATTTCAGAACGAGATTTCCATCGCTGATGATCTGGGCTTCAAAATTATTGATATCTTCAATGCATGAACCGGGAATTTCATCCATCTTGTCAGAATCATACCGTTCAACAATGGTTGAGGTATACCAGGACCGGTCAAAAATGGCGGTCTGACCATATGATGGGAGTCTTGCCCAGAACCGCCAGAACATGTCATGGTCACGTTCGATATCATTTGGTTCGGCGATTGGGTGAATACGGGTTCCACGGGGATCCAGCACCGGCTGAAGCAGGTTGATAATCCGGGTAATGCCTGATCCTCTCCATCCCTCCATCACAATGATGACCGACTTTCCACGTTTTCTGACTTCCCGCTGCAGCTCTGCAGTCCGTGCTTCCAGGGGCTCGATGGTTGATGAATATTGTCCCTTTGGTATCCTTCCGGTAAGGTCAAAGGCTTCAAGCATGTTATTTCTGATTAGTGAATCTCGCTTTTATAGGTTGTCCAGTATCGCAGAATGAAGTGGACATCGTCACTACTATGCATCAGCATGGCTGAGTACTGAGAAATGTCTGATTCCTATATCAGCCGGGAACTCTCCGGTCTCATGGTCGAGCAGGACCTTCTTCTGAAATGGCGTGAGCAGGACCTTGCCGATATTATCAGGGATGTGGGGTTTTCCTGTCTGCTCTGTGGCAGATGCTGCACGACAGAGTTTAACGGGCATGTCTTTTTACTTGATTCTGATGCACGCCGGGTCATGGCCATGGATCCAAACCTCCTGATTCCGGCACCTGAATTTGAGCTGACCGATGAAGATGGAAATTTTTACGTCTCCGGGTATGCCCTCCGGGTTCAGAAGGACGGTACCTGCATCTTTCTCACTGATAACCGGTGCAGGATATATGATGACCGTTTCACCATCTGCAGGATTTATCCGTACATGCTCCACCGTGAACCAGACCGAAGAAAAAAAATGGAGTTCAGGCAGATAAGCGGTCTGAATGAACATGGTGAGTATCATTGTCCGGTTTCAGAGGACGAGGCCCGGGCTTTTGCCAGGGAGACTATCGCCTATGAAAAGGCCTGGCTGACGCAGATGATCGGATTTTACACGGCTGCACGGGATCTCTTTGAGCAGAAGAATACCCGGCATATCAGGGCAGTGTACGACCGCCGGATACAGGAGTTTCGGAAGGGTGCACCGGTGGATGTGTATGTCTGGTACCAGGGAGATTTCGTTCCGGTTACCGTGCGCTGTGAGGACTATCTGGGATTTGGGTGGCCATAAGGGCATGAGACAGATGGGAGGCCGGATAACCTTCTTATAGGTCAATGTATAATTTCATACATAGATGACTCAACATGTCCATCATCTTCGTCGGGGAGCATGTCCGGGTTCACCCCGCTCTTGGCGATGACACCGAAATCACACGTTTCCGGTATTGCTCTTCTGAATACAATCGAACATTACGAACATAACAAACATTATTGATACCATGAAGTCACAGGATATTGCCATTGTCGGCATTTTACTTGCGGTCGGTGCAATTGCACGGTTTGCCGCATTATACGCACCATTACCACCATTCCTTGTACCGAACTTTGTCATCGTCTTCTACTGTCTGGCCATCATGCTGGTCGTCCCGAAATTCTCCCAGGCATTGGGGATCGGGTTTATCGGCGGCATCATCAGTGCTCTTATCAGCCATTCGATATTCCCGCCAGGAAATCTTATCAGTGAACCAATCGGAGCGGTTGCCTGTCTGCTCGTCTTCCAGGCACTGAAAACCCGGTTTTCTGCAGCACCGTCCATTGCTACCCTGGTTGCAACCTTTGCAAGTGGTATCTCCTTCATCTGTGTGGTCATTCTGCTGGTGATGGTCGCACCAGGTCTGCTGTTCAAGGCATTCAATTATGAGAGCCTGTATGCCTTCTTTAGTGCCATGATGGTTATGATAGTCATCCCAACGGCAATTATCAACACTATTATCGCCCAGCTCCTGTATCTTCCCGCATCACGGGCATTATCCCGGAGATCATGATACTCGCAACAGCGCTCAGTTACACGTACCCGGTGGGAGTCCGTCCTGCCCTCCGGGACATCACTCTTTCTATCGGGGCCGGAGAACTGATCCTGGTGACCGGTCCGACAGCAGCCGGTAAGACTACTCTTTGTTATGCCCTGTCCGGGATTCTTCAGCATGAATTTGGCGGAACCTTTTCCGGGTATCTTGCTCTGAACGGCAGGCCGGTCACTGAGTATGCAGGTGTCGGTGAACTGAACCGGCATGTCAGCATGGTGTTTGATGATGCCGATTCCCAGCTTATTTTCACCAGCGTTGAGGAAGAACTGGCATCAGGGCTTGAGACGAGGATCGATTCAAAACAGGAGATAGTGGATCGGGTCAACATGGTCATGGAACTCTGTGGAATCTCCCATCTTCGTGAGCGTCCTCCGTATGCCCTGTCCGGCGGCCAGAAACAACGGGTGGCCATTGCCGCTGCCCTTGCGATGGATACGGATATCATCATCCTTGACGAGCCGACTTCAGAACTGGATGTTACTGCCACAACCCGGATCATTGAGATTCTGCAGGATCTGAAAGCCCAGGGGAAGACCATCATCATCGTTGATCACTCCCTGGAAGGGTACCGGAATGTTGCAGACCGGGTTATTGTCATGGAGGAGGGTCATATCAGCCGGGAAGGAACATTCGATGAGATCTTTCCTGAGCAGCAGGGCTCCATGAAGGCCCTCTACACCGACCCGGATCTTGAGCCCTATACGCATACTGACCGGCCGGTAATCGTGAGTATTGACACCCTTGTCAAACGATATGGTACGATAGAGGCACTCAGTGGTGTCTCGCTAACGCTCTATGAAGGTGAGTTTATTGCAATCCTTGGTGAGAATGGATCCGGGAAGACAACCCTGGTGAAACATCTGAACGGGTTGTTACGTCCTGACGGGGGATCTGTTCATGTACGGGCCCTGGATGCAGCCACGGCTCCGATCATTGATCTTGTCCAGCAGACCGGCCTGGTGTTTCAAAACCCTGATACCATGCTCTTTGCCGACAGTGTCAGGGACGAGATCATGTTCGGGCTGGAGAACATCGGATCAGACTCACCTGATCAGGTCATCGGTGATGTGCTCTCCATGGTCGGGCTCTCAGGCTCGGAAACGACCTACCCGCGACACTTGTCACGGGGTGAACGGCAGCGGCTTGCGGTTGCCTGTATACTTGCCATGAAACCAGGGCTCATCATTTTGGATGAACCGACCACTGGTCTTGACGAGAAGGAGTCTGATAAGATGATGGATCTCATGCTGACTCTGCAGGAGAGAGGACATACCATCATCATGGTTACTCATAACATGCGAATTGCTGAGGAGTATGCAGGCCGGATAATTGCCATGGAGAACGGCCGGGTCATCGGGGATTATCACAACCTGAAGGGGCGTGCATCATGAGTGAAATTTTGCAGTACATACCCGGAAACAGTCCGCTTCATCACCTGAATCCGGTCACCAAGCTACTTCTGGTCATACTCATCGTCGGCCTGTGTGTGATGTCTGCCCAGGTAGCGTTCCTCTGCTTTCTCATTGGTGTCCTGGTTATCGGTGCTTTCTTCTCAGGCCTTATCAAAGAGATTATCAATCAGGTCCCGTTCCTTATCCTCTTGTCATTCTTCCTGGTGATACTCACCAGTCTGACGGTTCAGGAAGGTGATTTGTTACTCACGATTCTTCCTTCCGCTGATCCCGGAGGTCAGGGATATGGGATTACCCTTGGTGGTCTCCTCTTTGGTGTTATCCTCTCGCTCCGGTTTGTCGTTATGATCACGGCATTTCAGCTCTTTGTTGTGACCACAAAACCCAGTGACCTGGTGACCGGACTCTTGGCATTTCGTCTGCCGGTTGACTATGTCCTCATGCTCCTGATTGCCCTCCGGTTTATCCCAAGTCTGCAGCTGGAAGCCAAGCGGATCCATGAAGCGCAGCTCTGCCGGGGGTATAACCCGGGTACCGGTATATCAGGAAAGATCAGAAGTATGAAACCGATTATGATACCGCTCGTTGCAAATTCACTTGCAAAGACGCAGGTTCTTGGTCTTACCCTTGACATGCGGGGGTACCGGGCACGAAAAAATCTCCCCCTTCATAAACTGGTCTTTGGCTTTGGCGATGTCATCAGTGCGGTGCTGGTTGTAGTAATTCTTGCAGCATTTGCATATCTTCACTTTTTCATCGCATAAAACCGGACACAGACTTGTGTCACCCCTTTTTTGATCCTCTATCGCCATGATTAAAGTCCTTGAATGGCAATAAGTCTCTATTTATGATATCCGTCCTGCTTGTTGATGATGAACCGGTGATTCTGGATATTGCCCGTGCTTTTCTGGAAAGGCATGGGGAATTTTCGGTTACTCCCGTGCTCTCAGCCGAAGAAGGCCTTGCATTGCTGAATGAGCGGGGCTTTGATGCCGTGGTTTCTGACTATGAGATGCCGGTCATGAACGGGCTCGGTTTTCTCAGGGCAATTCGGGAAAAAGGAGATCATATTCCCTTTATCATCTTTACCGGAAGAGGCAGGGAAGATGTGGTCATCGAGGCGCTCAATGCCGGTGCTGATTACTATATTCAGAAAGGTGGGGATCCGCGTGCACAGTTTACTGAACTCGCATACAAGATCCGTGAATCAGTACGAAAGAAAAAGGAGGTCCAGCCCCCGGTCGAACATGAAACCATCAGGACGAAAATATTAGGTCATATGCATGCTCTTGAAAACCAGTTCTCCATGATGAAGGAGGCAGGGGTTACCCCGTCACAAGAGCCGCTCATTAAAGAATGTGAATCCCATATCAGGGATCTGCTCATTCTGTTTGGAGAGCACAAAAAAAACTGAATTAATTTCTTTCAATGAGGCTTTTTGCCATTGCAAAAGCTTCATTTGCTTCATTTATCTGACCGAGAGCCAGGTGAATCTCTCCTTTTTTGTTCCAGAGTTCAGGGTTATCCCGTTCTAATCCGGTCATGACCTCGTAGCATTTCAGGACTTCCATGTACCTGCCCAGTTTAGTCAGGGTGTATGCCTTATGCTGCCAGAGATCAACACGTTTCGGATCGATCTCGATAGCCTTGTCAAACCTCTGCAGGGCATCATCATACTGCTCAAGCCGGTTGTATGCAAATCCAAGAAGCAGCCATGAGTTCTCCTTTTTATCTTCAGGACCTGCCAGTTCCAGTGCCCGTTCAGCAGATTTTACAGCGAGTTTATACTCACCACTTTCAATATATGAGGATGCTTTCCCCTGCCAGGCCCCGCTCTCATCAGGATTGAGCCTGATTGCCTCGTCGAAATCATTCATTGCCTCCTGCTGCCGGCCAAGATGCTGAAGCGCAATGCCTCGGTACGTCCATACCTTCGGGTTTATTGGATCAAGCCGTATTGAATGACTATATGCATCCACTGCTTCAGTATAGAGTCCGTCTTTTGCAAACCGGTTTCCCTGCTCTATCCAGTCCTGTGCATTCCATCCCTCAGTTCCCAGACATCCGCACAGGAGGATAAGCATCAGCACAGACAGGGTCAATAAAACAGTTGAAACGAACTTCATGAAGATACACATTCCAGGTGCCTGAATGCACAATTCTCTCTAAACGTTGTCAGAGAAATATGAAATGTCTTCCTGCCGGGTCAGGGAATAACTGATATTGGGGTTTTCGGGATTTTACGGGCAATATCTTCTCCCTGCTTTTTATAGAGGAGATTTGCCTGACTTATGGCGATATCAGCTTCATCAGTTCTCCCTAAAACCCGCAGTACTGATGCCTTGTTAATCCAGTTTTCAGCATTGCCCGGATTTATCCTGAGTGCTGCCTCAAATGAATTCAATGCCTCATTATAGTTCTTTTCCATGACATAGGCATATCCGCGTGAGCTCCAGGCTTTCTCAAGTGACGGGTTCATCTCGAGTATCTTGTCAAAATGTGAGATGGCAAGGTCATACTGCCCACGGCCAGAGAGGGCAAGACCCCGGTGATACCAGTACTCGGTGTTGGATTCATCAAGCTCAATAGCCTTGTAATATGACCTGACCGCCTCATCATTATCGCCCATCATGTAGCTGGCCCTTCCTTTCATGAACCATGCTTCAGGATAATCCGGTTTTATTCGAATCGCTGCGGTAAAGGCATCGATTGCATCCTTATATCTGACCAGTTCAAAAAGAGCCTGACCTTTCAGGAAATACAGCTGGCTATTGCCTCCTGACAACTGGATGGCCTGATTGTAGAGTGATACAGCCTCGGCATATCTTCCCGACTCGTACGCAGCCTTTGCCTCGTCTGAAAGCCGGTCTATTTCCGTGCACCCGGATAGCAGAACGCCGGATATCAGAAGAAAAACCAGTACGTATTGTAGAATAATTCTGATTGTCCGGTCATCCGAGTTCATTTCAGGTCACCAGTCAGGTACTATTTTATTTCTTTTGTATTGAAGCATCCGGGCATTGAACCGGATTGGAAAAAAGATGGTATTCCCAGTAAAAAATTTATTCGTAGAGATACTGTTCATCAATCCGGGTGTATGAAACAAGTTCTTCCGGTTTAAAATGAATAGCAATCTCGCGATTTGCAGTTTCTACAGAATCTGAGCCATGGATGACGTTCATCCCTATCTCAAGGGCATAGTCTCCACGAATCGTGCCGGGTGCTGCACCGGCAGGGTTTGTTGCTCCGATCATATCCCTGCTTATCTTCACGATATCTTTTCCTTCCCATACCATCAGGAAACATGGTCCTGAAGTGATGTATGCCTTCAGGCCTGGGAAGAAGGGTTTCTGCACGTGTTCGGCATAGTGTTCCATAACCCGTGCATCAGGAAGCCGTTCAAATCGTGATGCAACCATCTTGAATCCACGGCGTTCAAACCGGGAGATAACCTCACCGATAAGTCCGCGCTGAACTCCGTCCGGCTTTACCATCAGAAATGTCCGTTCCATTGTTATACCTTGCCAAGAGCTTTCCGGCCAGCGGTGGTCCATCTGACACGGCGTGGAATACGTCCGAGTTTATGGTTCTTCTGGCACTTGGTGCTACAGTAATAGAAAATCTGTCCGTCTTTCTTGACGTACATCTTCCCGGTTCCAGGCTCCATCTGCAGGCCGCAGAAAGAACAGATATGCGTATCAATCATTGTTCTTACCTCCGGGAAAGTTTCTTTGCTTCACGTTCGGTCTCAAGGAGCATCAGAACATCACCTTCACGGATCGG
>CAYWHV010000012.1:0-19020 GCA_964458045.1 uncultured Methanospirillum sp. | reverse complement strand
TAGTAGTGTTACCAGTCATGGTATCTCACGTATCAACACCTATAACGAAACCAGACATTATACAGGTTATCTCCAGAGAATATAGAGATATCAGATAACTCTATAGAGCCATAGAGAAATGAATGTCAGACATCCGGAGACTTATTTATGGAGCCTGACTGTACCACTACTATTCACTGGTCTTTTTCGGGATCAGAATCTCCAATTATATTTCGGATAATTTTCATAACTCAATAATATGGACCTCTCATGTATCGCGTGCTGTATGTAGACGATGAACCCGGCATCCTGGAGCTTGTCAGGATGTACCTGGAAAGTTATGGATCAATGCTCGTTGATACATGTCCGGTAGCAGATGAAGCAATGGAACTTGTCAGAAAGACAAGCTACGATACTATTGTTCTTGATTATTACATGCCTGATGTGAACGGTATTGAGTTTTTGAAAGAGGTCAGGCAGATCGGACTTGACTGTCCGATCATCATCTATACCGGCAGAGGCAGGGAAGATGTGGTTATTGATGCATTGAATAACGGAGCAGACTTTTACCTCCAGAAATCCGGTGAGCCGGGCCGGGAATTTGCAGACCTCTATTCAAAAGTAAACCTTGCCATCCAGAAATATTATGCAGAAAAGCGGGTGAAAGAGACCACTGCCTTACTTCGCTCTACCCTTGAATCTACTGCGGACGGCATTATCGTTGTTGACAGCGAAGGAAAGATAACTGCCTGGAACAGGAAGTTTGTTCAGATGTGGAATATTCCCTACCATCTTGTGGAGGGAGGGGACTATTCTGCGATACTCAGTTATATCCTCCCGCAGATAACCAATCCAAATCATTTTTTCAACCGGACTGATTACCGAATCAGGGAAGGAATCAGACCGGGGATTGATATCATCGAACTGCGAAACGGGAAGATTTATGAGCGGTACTCCCAGCCCCAGATGATTGATGGAGAGATAGTTGGGAAGGTATGGAGTTTCCGGGATATTACTGCCAAAAAAAGTGCAGAGGATGCACTTCGGGAGAGCGAAGAGCGGTTCCGTCTGCTTTTTGAGCAGGCCCCGGTTCCGTACCAGTCCCTGAATGATAAGGGGGAGATAATCGAGGTGAATGAAGCCTGGGTCAGGCTGATGGGATATGCAAAGGTCGACGTCATTGGCAGATCATTCATGACCTATATTCCTGAAAAGAGTCTCAACGATTATCGACGTTTCCTCCTTGACATTACCGAATTTGGATCGGTGTATGAATCCGAACTCAATATCATCCACTCAACCGGAAGAGAGATTCCGGTCATAATATCAGGAAAGATGCTGACAGGGGGTCCTGAAGTGGGGGTGCGGACGTTGTGGACATTCACCGATATTTCTGAACAAAAACTCATTGAATCCCAGAAAGAAGAGGCGCTCAGCCAGATTCAGAAAAATCTTGCCGAATTAGCCATATTAAATGACGGGGTCAGAAATCCCCTCACGGTAATCGCAGGCCAGGCAGAACTGACACTTGGTGATAAGGCAGAACAGATACTTGCACAGGTCAAAGCAATAGACCAGATGATAGATCAGCTGGACCAGCGATGGCATGAGTCCACAAAGATACTCAAATACCTGCACCGTCATCATGGGGTCTTTCTGATTCACCCGGATAATGACCCGGACGGGCCGGTATAACTCACGAAGACAGAAAGTATCACCGACCTTGTCTCTCCTCCCTGATTCAGAGTATGGGAAACCCTATTGCCCCGGAGAGGGAACAGATCCGCAGATATGGATATTGCCCTCATTGATCTGATTCTTCATATTGATTCATCACTTGAGCAGATGGCCGGCGAATTAGGACCCCTCATCTATGCCGTCCTCTTTCTCATCATTTTTTGTGAGACCGGACTTGTCGTGACCCCGTTCCTGCCAGGAGATTCACTTCTCTTCGTTTCAGGGGCACTTGCCGGAACCGGTGTCCTCAACATCTGGGTTCTGCTTCTTGTTATCGGGCTGGCCGCAATTATCGGAGATACGGCAAACTTCTGGATCGGGAGATATGCCGGGTGTAAAATCATGGAGGGTCGTCTTTCTGCATTCATTCATAAAGAATGGCTGGAAAAGACGCATCATTACTTTGAGAAATACGGGGGAATAACCATCGTTATCGCCCGGTTTGTCCCGATTGTCAGGACATTTGCCCCGTTTCTGGCCGGGATCGGGAAGATGAATTACCGGTGGTTTCTGTTCTATAATATCGCCGGCGCAATACTCTGGACCTGGGGACTTGTCGGAGGTGGATACCTGATTGGAAATATTCCGGTAATATCAGACCATGTCTCACTTCTGATGTGGCTGGTGCTTGGAATCTGTATCTTCTCAATCGCCATGGTCATAAAGGCCATTCTTTCAGCAGCTTTCTATGACAAAAAGAAGGAAGAAGCAAAAGGAGATACTGCGGCTGATTACTGTTACCGCCTTGAAGTAGAGAAGTAGACCAGGATTTCAGGATTTTATCTGACGAACCATATCATGATCAAAGGAGTGAAATAGGCTCCACCATATATCATACATACCAGACTGCCTATGGGTACCTGCATGGGAGGAAATGGATGAGATGTGATCACAGACCTGCACAAGACCCTGCTTTTTCCCGGTATGCTGCTGAAATGATGCTTCCTCTCCTCCGGTCATTGCAGCAGGAATTATCAGGTGTCAAAGCGGCAGATGATATCGAATATGTCCATCGGGCCAGGGTTGCCACCCGCCGGCTCAGGGCATGCCTTACCATATTCTCTCCCTCTCTCCCGTCGAAAAATGTGAAAACATGGAGACGCACCATCAGAAACATTACAAGGTCACTCGGTGAGGCTCGTGACCTGGATGTTCAGATAGATTTCATCAATACATATATTTCAAAGCAGACCCGGGACACCTGTCAGGGAGAGATTTTTTTTTATTCTCACCCTCCGACGGATGATGATTCAGAGCATATACACCCATATCACCCACTCTTTTCAAAGGTGAATACTGGTGAGGGTAAAGGCGAAGAGTCTGGATCAGAGAACCTTCTTTTCTGCACCTCCTCGTTTGATATGCACAGACTTGGGCTTGAATGCCTGCTCCACAGGCTAAAAACCCGGCGCCGGCAAATACAACCAAATCTTGTCAGGGCAGTTGACCAGCTGGAGGAGACGGCAGTTCTTGAATCAATGATGACCTGCCTGCATGAACTCAAGGTCAGGGCTGAAATTGAGGGCGGTGAGGGAATTTCTCCGTTCTCATATGAGCAGGCATTTGTCAATATAATGACCGCCATCTCTGATCTCTTCTGGTTTGAACCCTGGCTTTCCGAACCGGATAATATCCATCGCCACCATGAGATGCGGATCGCGGCAAAAAGGCTCAGGTATACCCTGGAGTCCTTCGCGGGTCTTTATGAATGTGGATTGAAAACGGAGATTAAGACCTTTAAAAATCTTCAGGATATTCTTGGCGACATGCATGACTGTGATGTCTGGATTGAAAGAATACCCCAAAGCATCAGGGATGAAGAAAAACGAGCATTCAGATATTTTGGAAATTCTGACTTTTTTTCAATCCTTGAAGAGGGACTCGGAAATCTCCTTGATAACCGGAAAAAGAAGAGAGGAGATCTTTTTTCCGAACTACATACCCTCTGGGACTCGCTGAAACAGGAAGGATTCTGGGACCAGCTGATGGAAAAGGTATCATATCCGATCCATCATTCGTTCCAGGAGAGTTCTGACCTCTGTCAGGACGGGCCGGTTACGATTGCCCTGATATCAGACGTGCATGCAAATCTTCCGGCCCTAGAGGCGGTGCTTGCTGATGCCAGGCAGAAGGGTGCAACGGCAGTTCTCAATGCCGGTGACAGCGTTGGATATGGTGCATTCCCTGACGAGGTCATATCATCACTTCGCTCATCACATGTGCTCTCGGTTATCGGAAATTATGACGAGGCAGTCCTTATTAAAAAATGGAAGACGGGACGGCCCCGGTCGCGGGATAAGCAGATAGCCATGCGGTTTGCTTATCATCATCTCTCAAAGGAGAACAGAACCTACCTTGCAGGACTTCCCCGGGAATACCGGCTCAGGGTAAAAGGGACCACCATTCTGGTCACCCACGGAAGCCCGGATTCACTGACCGAATACCTTGTCCAGGAGACACCAGAGTCCCGGTTCCGTGAAATCGCACAAAAAACCAAGGCAGATATCATCGTCACCGGCCATTCCCACCTCCCATCCATCAGGGAGATTGATAATGTGGTATTTGTGAACTGTGGGAGTGTTGGGAGGACAGAAGACGGAGATCCCCGTGCCTGTTATGCCCTGTTGACATTAGACCCGCTCTCTGTCGTTCATGTCAGGGTGCCCTACGATATAACAAAGGCAATCGATGCCATCAGAAACCGCCATCTTCCTGATTCATTCGCCAGGATCGTCTCCGA
Source organism: uncultured Methanospirillum sp. (assembly GCA_964458045.1). Lineage (GTDB taxonomy): Archaea > Halobacteriota > Methanomicrobia > Methanomicrobiales > Methanospirillaceae > Methanospirillum. Next base: position 14,564 of record CAYWHV010000012.1, on the reverse strand, counting down.
AGGAAAACCCCTGGATGTCGTCTCCGAACCGGAGGATTCTGTCTGATGGATAGTGCGGTCTGGCCGGTTGTCACGGACTATTCAAACAGGCTGGACCCGGATCCTGCTCATGCACGACAGGTATGCCGGTTGTCAGGTATGCTATTTGACGGCCTGAGCCCCCTACACCACCTGGCCCGGGATACCCGGGATCTTTTACGGGCAGCTGCCCTTCTTCACGATATTGGATGGAGTGTTCCTGATAAACCCCATCATAAAGCATCGCGGGATATCATTCTGAACGACACAAAAATGAACCTGACAACCAGGGAGAGAAAGATAATTGCATTAATTGCACGATATCACCGGAAATCGCATCCAAGACCCGATCATGCCGTCTTTAATGAGCTCTGTGGGGATGACCAGCAGATCGTCTCATGGTGCTGCGGCATCCTCCGGGTTGCTGATGTTCTTGACCGGGCACATCAGAATCTGGTCAGTCAAATAGACTGCTCCATTTCTTCAGATGAGATAGTACTCTCCTGTACCTGTAGAGCACCATTATTCAATGATTCATCAATTTTTGCCGAGAAAAGCATGCTTTTACAAGAACTCACCCATCGCAGGATTTGTCTTTCATGCACCTGAATACTCCACGAATAATTGGATTTATGGATCTCGGGACGAATTCCGTTCGTCTTCTTGTCGTAAGACTCAATCAGAACGGATCATACACCCTGGTTACCCAGCAGAAAGAGGTAATCCGGCTGGGAGAGGGAGAGTTTCTCGACAACCGGCTGACCGATACGGCCATGGAACGGGCGACAGGGGTAATTGTACGGCTGATTGAACTGGCGAGAAGCAGGGGGGCGGAAGATTTTGTCGCCGTCGCCACATCTGCAACCCGTGAAGCATCAAACGGAGAGGAACTCCGCGACCGGATTGAAGAACTCACCGGTGTGCGGATTCATATCATCTCCGGGGCTGAGGAGGCAAGACTGATATGGCTCGGGGTTTCAAGCGGGATTGATCTGAAAGGTGAAACAGCCCTTTTCATCGATATCGGTGGTGGTTCGACAGAGATCATTGTAGGAGATCAGCATGAACCGTTCTTTCTGCGAAGTCTGAAACTAGGGGCAATCAGAACGACCGGGATGTTCGTACAGGCTGAAAAGGATGGGAGGATCTCTCAACAGGCACTTCAGTCACTTAGAAGGCACATCGAACATGAGATCGTGCATATTGCCCGGCATATGAACAACTGGAATATCACCCGGGCTTTTGGCAGCTCAGGAACCATTCTTTCCCTTGAAACAATCGCAGCATCGTACAAACCATGTGCAGAAACCCATATTTCCGGTTTTCTCAGCATCGAAGAACTGGATATTCTTATTGAATATCTCTCAAATCTACCCCTGCAAGTCCGAAGAGAGGTACAAGGCCTGAATTCTGAACGGGCTGATATCATCATTGCAGGGGCAGTCATTCTTCATGAGATCGGAAAGGTAACCGTTCTGAAAGGGGTGTTTACGTCATCCCGCTCACTACGGGACGGCCTGCTCGTGGATTACATCACCCGGATCCCGGAATTCCCCCATGCGGAACCGGTTTCCATCCGGGAACGATCGGTCAGGCATCTGGGCCGGCTCTGTCATATTGATGAACCTCATGCTGCCCATATTGTGGAGCTCTCATTGCAGCTCTACCACTCAGGAATCAGGGCCGGACTTTTTCCATTGCATGAAGAAGCAGAAGAACTCCTCTCTCATGCGGCGTATCTGCACGATGTGGGACAGTTTATCTCTTTTTCCAACCATCACCAGCACTCATTCTACCTGATAACACAGGTTCCCCTTCTGGGTTTTAACCAGCATGAGGTCCTCATGATCGGGCTTATTGCACGGTACCACCGGAAAAAACTGCCACGACAGCGGGATAATCCCTTTCAGGAACTGGACAGGACCGACCGGAGAATGGTCAGGGTGCTCTCCCTTCTGCTCAGGCTGGCTGAAAACCTGGACCGTAGTCATGACCGTCGTATTGAAAAGGTGGAATTTATCAGGAAAAAAGATAAGGTTGTTTTATCAGTCTCATGCACGTCTGACTGCTCACTGGAGGTATGGGCCGTCGAGTCTGAAAAGAATTCATTTTTCAGAACCTTCAGGACGAAGTTACATATTGAGCAGGCCTGTCGGTAGGAACTAAAACCATCAGTTTTCTGACTGCAGTTCTCCGACAAGATCTCTGACAGCGGTTTTTACACCATCCCTGGCCTCTGTGTCGTTGAGCACTTCACCCCTCTTGTACCCATGTCCATGGACAGACCTGATTATCTTCATCTCATGAGCCTGCGCCCATATCCGGAGCGTCTCCAAGGCCCGATCTTCTCCTGACACCGCACTGACTGCAACCGGAATTACCTTTTTGCCTTTCAGCTGCCGGTCATGCCAGAGAGAATATGTCCGGTCAATGAAATTTTTTACAAGGCCGGATACATCATGAAAGTACACCGGTGAGCCGATGATGATGAGATCACTCTTGAGCATTTTTTTGGCAATGGAATTGAAATCATCCTTTACCACACAATACCCGGTCTCCATGCACTTCCTGCATCCTCTGCACGGACCAATCTTTGCACCAGTGAGGGTAACTGATTTCATCTTAAGATTCTCAATGGCTGCCTGCTCTATCTGCTCATTCAGATATCCGATAAGCTGACCGGTATTGCCCTTCTTCACATGACTTGCAGAGAGCGATAAAACGCGCATACATAACACCAGGATCCGATACTATATAAATTTGCTGAAACTCCTATTTTGATTGCATAAAAGACCTATAGTATCTATTGTACCACAATACAATCTCCCATCACTCTATATTTTTTGCCCTCATATTGAGAGACCATGCACACGATGGTCTGTACCTGTGGCAATATTCATTACCAGATAAAGCACAATTCCCACAGAGAGGCAGGTACAGTGGCAGAATTTTCAGTCCTTATCGGGGGAAAAGCAGGAGACGGGATCTCACAGGCAGGTCAGGTTATCGGTTCTGTCTTTTCATCACTTGGATATCACGTGTACCAGTATGTCGATTATCCGTCACTTATCAGGGGCGGGCATAATTTTTGTATCATTCGTGCTGCAGAGTTTCCGGTGACAGCATTTCGATCAGGTGTTGATGTCATCATTGCCTTTGATCAGCAGACCGCGGATCTCCATAAAGGCCGGTTATCAGATGACGGGATCATCATCTATGATGCTGACCGGGTGAAGACTGATGGTCTTGAGATCTCCCTGGGACAGCTGATCAGCACCCATCAGGGGATTGCGATCATGGGCAATACCGCGATGATCAGTGCCCTGTTCAGGTATCTTGGTGTGCCATGGGAGAGAATAGAACCGGTCCTTCAAAGGAAGATCCCAAAAAGCACCGATAAAAATCTTGAGATTGCCCGGGCTGCCTGGGATGTTCTCTCACCATCACGGGAACTTGGTATCCCCGGTGGGGCCCCGAAACCTTTCCTTTCAGGCAATGAATGGATTGGACTTGGTCTTCTGGCCGGGGGACTTGATGCCTATGTTGCCTACCCGATGACCCCGTCTTCAGGCATCCTTCATTTTCTTGCATCCATTGCAGATGAGGCAGGTATCCAGGTCTATCATCCGGAGAGTGAGATAGCAGTCATTTTGATGGCACTTGGGTTTTCCTATGCCGGTAAGAAGGCAGCGGTTGGCACATCAGGCGGGGGGTTTTGTCTGATGACCGAAGGGCTCTCCCTTGCAGGCCAGGCAGAAATTCCCATTGTCATCGTCGTCTCACAACGAACCGGCCCGTCAACCGGACTGCCGACATATACCGCACAATCTGATCTCATGTTCATCCGCCATGCCGGCCAGGGAGAATTTCCCCGATGGATTGCAGCTCCAGGAACCCCTGAAGAAGCCCTCTTCCTGGGAGCAGAGTCGGTCCGGATTGCATGGAAATTTCAGGTCCCTGCCTTTATTGTAACCGATAAATCCTTCTCTGAAGGGCTGTTCACCGGGTCATCAGAGCTGCCTGACCTCCCCCCTCACCGGGTTTCTGCCCCTGCTTTTCCCTATCACCGGTACGAAGAGATGCCTGATGGGATCTCACCCCTTCTTGCCCCCCCGCATCCTGGTGAGGTCGTGAAAGTAAACAGTTATACCCATGATTTCAAAGGCATCACAACAGAGGACTCCCAGATAGCCATCGCCATGGTTGAGAAGAGAAAACGAAAGGAACAGGCCTTACAAGAGTACACGGACCAGCCGGGGAGTGTAATTATTGCGGGGAATGAAAAAGCACCGGTGTGTGTTATTGCTTGGGGCTCAGTTCGGGGACAGGTGACAGAGATCGCAAAGGAACACTCATTCCGGGTTGTATCACCGCTCATCCTCGAACCATTCCCGATAAAGACGTTTAGGGCCGCTCTGGAGGGTGTTACCAAAATTATTGTGGTTGAAGAGAGTGCAGCAGGACAGATCGATAAAATTCTCAGGGAGTATGGAATCGTACCTGATGAACTCATCCTCCGATATGACGGGAGACCTTCAACGATTGAAGAGCTGGAAACCCGGATCAGGAGGGTATTATGAGTCCGAACGCAACACTTGTCTCTGAAGCAAAAAACACCTGGTGCCCCGGGTGTGGCAATTTTGCAATTCAGCATGCCTTTCGGTATGTCATCGAAGAGTTTGAGAAAGAAGGAATCCCAAAAGAGAAGTTTGTCCTGGTTTCAGGTATCGGATGTCATGCAAAAATCGTGGATTACTTTACCCTGAACAGTTTTTACTCCCTGCATGGGAGAACCATCCCTGTTGCGACCGGAATAAAGATGGCGAATCCTGACCTGAAGGTCATCTGTTTTGCTGGAGACGGGGACCTGTATGCGGAGGGACTTGACCATCTGATCCATGCGGCGAAACGAAATATCGATATCACGGTTATCTGTCACAACAACCGGGTGTATGGCCTCACTACCGGGCAATACACCCCAACATCCCCCTATGGATACCAGGGCCGTTCCACCCCTGATGGAATCCATGAATACCCGCTTAATATTATCGAGATGCTGCTCGGTTCAGGGGCAACCTTTGTAGCCAGGGCATACTCACGGAATACCCCGCTCCTGAAACGGGTCATTCACGAAGCCATCTCTCACCCGGGGTTTGCCCACATTGACGTGCTACAGATCTGTGCAACCTTCTTTAACATGACGTCCTTGTATGATGAGCAGGTATACGAGACATCTGAAGCAAATGTCTCCCAGTTTGAAATGGCCTGCCGGACCGGGCAGCAATGGAACTATTCTGATCCCGGACCCATCCCGCTCGGTATCTTTTATAAAACAATCCGGCCGTCACTGCCGGAGAAACGTGAATTAAAACAAACTGACCGGAAAAAAGGAATTCAGGATATTCTTTCCAGGTATTCCTGAATCTTATACACGCTCTTTCTTTTCGGGCCGCTTTTTTATGAAACCCAAAATACCGAGAAGAAGAATGGCAATGATGCCAACTCCAATCATGATATAATTCAGAACAAATATTGCCGGCGGCACAACAAAGGGAGTGTTTACTACCGGCACCTCTATCTCCTCATTCGTGGTGGCTTTTCGGATCTGGGGATTTACATTTGCAAGCCTGCTTAACGTATCACCGTATTTCTGCGGGATGTAACTTTCATCCAGTGATATTGCCTTTTCAAATGCGTTCAGGGCTTTATTCAGGTTGCCCATGGTAAAATGAACGCCCCCAAGGTTATTCCATACCTCGGCTGAGTCAGGGTAAATCTGGATCGACTGATTAAATGCGGCAATGGCTTCGTCATTCCGGTACATCTTCGCAAGTATCTCTCCCTTTTTATTCCATGTCGCATTATTTTTCGGATCAATCTTCAGTGCAGCAGTATACGCATAATCCGCTTCAGTGAACCGGTTTAATGCCGCCAGCACATCGCCATATCCATCCTGATTCTGAAAGATATAGGGATTCAATGAGACAGCCCGCGTAAAGATATCCAGCGCTTCCTGATAATTACCCAGCTCATAAATGGCACGACCCTTTTTTCCCAGGAGATCTGCATTGGTCTTATCAATTGTGATGGCGCGATCGTATGATTCGGCAGCTTCTGCATACCGCTTCAGCTCCATCATCGCATCGCCGCGTAATTTCCACCCTTCTGTGTAATATTCGTCCAGAAGAAGGGCCTGATCATAGGCTGCGATCGCGCTTACAAAATCCTTCTTTTGAAAGGCATCTTTTCCCTTGTTTATCCAGACAGTTGCGTCCTGCATATTTTCAGCAGTCACAACCGGGCAGATCACCAGAGCAGATGCCCACACGAGAAGGATTGCGAAAACCATGCCATGCCATCGGGTCATAGGTAATTCCATCGGTATTTTACTCAAAGATTCCATTCTGGGTGTGATGGATTCAATAAAGTAGTTTCTCTTTCCAAAAGAAAAGTCCTCGTTTTATCATTTCATGAAAGAGTATAGTATGTGAGAGATTTTTGTCCGGGATGCAGGTCTGCATAGTTTATTAGATGGAACGTGCATGTTGTTTTAGGTATCATGGAGATCGTGAAAATCCCCCGCATGGAAAAAGAAGAGTATGATGCACTGATTCACAGCCGTTTCATGGCACGAATCGCTTTTTCGGGGGAGAAATATCCCTATATTGCGCCATTCCTGTATGTGTATGATGGAAACCACCTCTATTTCCTCTCCACAAAATATGGCAAAAAGATTGAATACTTCAGAAAATCCCCCTATGTGTCCGTGGAGATTGACAAATATACAAAGGATCTCTCCTGTTACATGTTTGTCACACTCCAGGGATATCTTGAGGAGGTCAATGACTCAATCGAGAAGAAGATCACCAGGGAGCGATTTGTTGACCTGATCAGGGAGCAGAACCTGTCAAACAACATTCTTGCAGCCCTTGGGCATTCCCCACAGGATCCACCGGAATCTATCTGTAAAGAGGAACGCTCACTGGTCTGGCGCCTGAACGGTGTCAGAAACCTCATCGCCCTGAAGAATATTTAGGTTTTCGAGATAGTTTCGCAACTCATCGACTGTGAAAATAGGAGGATGACACTGCCTTTGTGAACAGATGTGAAGGGCAGGTCCATCCCCCTGACATGGGACAGGCACATGAAGCAGGAATGATTCTGTTCTCTCCCTGAGAGAAATTCTGATCATGCCGGGAAGATACGTAGACCAGAGAAGACGCCACATCTCATCGCTTTCCGGAGTTCCGGAGCCACCACAGAGCACAGCGGTCCCCTCCCTGTTTTTCTCAACAAGCCCGCATAAAAAAGCACAGGAACCGGTTATCATCCAGGGATCCAGCGAACGATAATAATCCTCTATCTGCCGGGCTTTTTGAGCATATGATTCATCCCCGGTGATGGTATTGAGAGCACAGAGCAGCAGGTACCCGACTGCGTTCGCTGAAAACGTCGGACCATCGGTCATCTCCTTCAGTCTTACCGGCAGATCGGTCTTTGGAGAGACCTGGAAAAACCCACCGTGTTCAGAATCATAGAACCGGTCAGATGCACTCTTTTCCAGTGACACCGCCCGCTCAAGCCACAGAGAATTGCCGGTTGCCTGGTAGAGTGCCAGACAGGCCCATGCAAGGTTCACATAATCGCCTGCGGTCCCTTCAATACCAGCCTGACCTCTCCGCCACCGGTGAAGCACACCCCCGTCAGGACGAACCATTGTCGAAAAGAGAAATTCTGCTGCAGATATAGCCCTGGCGCAGAGTGATTCATCATCAAATACCATACCGGCAAAGGCAAGTGCCTGGATAGCAAGGGCATTCCAGTCGGTCAGGACCTTGTCATCAAGGAGAGGTCTTTCCCGCTCTTTCCGTGCATTCGTGAGTCTATCGATAATTGAGTCATAGGTTTTTTCCGGATCTCTGACTCCCGCTGCCAATAGGATGTCCAGGGGAACACGCTCTGGGAAGAGAACATTATCTCCGGCTTTCATCCCATGCATCCCCGATACATTCCCTTCCCTGGTGATACCAAACATGGTGCAGACAAGCCGTGATTCTTCTCCGAAGATCTTTTCAATCTCATCATAGGACCAGAGATAGTATGCCCCTTCTCCACCTGGACTGTCGGCATCTTCAGATGAGTAAAACCCGCCGGGCGCGTCAGAGAGGAAGGTGTTCATGTACTCAAGAGCTGAGAGAGCAACCCTCCGGTACCGGTCCTGTTTTGTAACCTGCCAGATCTCGGTATAGACTATCGCACACATCGCCTGATCATAGAGCATCTTCTCAAAGTGGGGTAGCTTCCATGCTGTATCGGTTGCATACCGGTGAAATCCTCCATCCAGATGATCTCTCATGCCACCCCAGGCCATCCGGTCAAGGGTCGTCGTAATCATGTCAAGGATGGACCGGTCCTGATGTATGACCGCATACCTGATGAGGAAGAGGAGAACGGGTACAGAAGGGAACTTTGGAGCAGGCGAAAAACCGCCATATTTTTTATCATACGATGCTGTGAGACGCCTGGCAGCAGTGTGAATCAGTTCATCCGGATCATGCAAAGTGCCCCGCCTGGTCTGTTCCTGTATCGCTGATATAATCTGATCAGAAACATCACTGACCTTCTCTCTCTCATCCTTCCAGACTGATGCGAGATACAAAAGGAGATCGAGCATACCAGGCATATTCGGACTGCTCATCTTCGGGATAAAAGTGGCTGCATAAAACGGGCGCTTATCCGGGGTAAGGAAGACATGCAGGGGCCATCCGCCAGACCCGGTCATTGCCTGGCAAACGGCCATATATACCTGATCGATATCCGGTCTCTCCTCACGATCTACCTTTACTGAGACAAAGTGAGTATTGAGCAGGGATGCAACCTCCTCATCCTCAAAACAGACGGTCTCCATCACATGACACCAGTGACAGGCAGCATAGCCAATCGAGACAAAAACCGGCATATCATTCTCTACTGCCCTGGCAAATGCCTCATCACCCCAGGGATACCAGTCTACCGGGTTGTGTGCATGATGGCGAAGATAGGGACTGTGCTCATTAGCCAGCCGGTTTGGGGAGCGAGTCATAATGCAGCATGCACTGTTTCAGGATTTAAATATTGAGGAGAGTGCACCTGAGGATAACAGGCGATGGAAGCACGTAAAAAAGATTAGATCTGAAAACCTGCATCCTTAACACACCGCAGAACGATTGGTTTCATTTTCGAGATAACATGCAGTAACTATTTATGAACACATAAACAATCTCTTTCCATCGATGGACAATACCCACTATTACATCTCCCGTATCTCTGATTTTTTACGTGAGAATCGGGATGGAATGACCATATCTGAAATTTCAAATGGTTTGTCCATGTCACGGAACACCATTGGGAAGTATATAGAAATGATGTTCCTGTCCGGGATGGTGGATGTGCGAACCGTCGGAAAGGCAAAGATATTTTTTTTATCAAAACGCATCCCCGTTACAACTCTTCTCAACTATCTTTCATCTGCGGTTGTTCAGACAGATGACCGGTATCAGATTCAAAGTGCAAATATTTCAGCAGCAGAATTTCTCGACACTGACCTCACTCAGCTGACAGGACGCAACATCCTGGACCTTCTTGCCTTACAGGGATTAAAACAGGAGGTCCGGACAAAAATACTCTCATCTGATCGTCCCCTTGTGTTTGCATCAGATCTCGAACTTGTCAGGTCTGATCAGAAACGGTTTGTATGGCTGACTGTTGCGGATGTTGTGATGTATAATGGGGCCAAGGGCCATTATTTTGTGATTGAAGATGTTCATGAGTGGAAAGAGGCAGAAGAGAGTAAGAGAAGGTATTATACTCTCTTTCACGCTCTTGCTGCAGAAACCGATGAACGGGTTTTTGTCATGACGCCCGAGCTTGTCTTTACTTATGTGAACCCCCGGTTTGGTCGTGCATTCAAGCGGGAACCGCAGTCATTCATCGGTGAAAACCGGGTGAATATCTGCGATCATCATACAAAACCACTGATCCAGGAAGCAGCGAGATATGTCTGCAGCAAAAGTGAACCCTACCGGACGCTATTTTCCATTCAGGAGCGGGATCAGGTCAGGTGGTTTGATGAACGATTATTTCCGGTTCAGGATAATAAAGGGGAAGTAAGAGAGATCATCGGTTTTTCCCGTGACATAACCGGTTTTCAGGAAGGAGGTTCTGCCCCGGTTCTTCTCGCATCCCTTATGGATCTGCTCCATGAAGCAGTGATAACAACAACTCCTGCAGGAAAGGTTCTTTCCTGGAACCGGGGGGCGGAACTGATGACCGGGTATCCCCGTGATGAGCTGATCGGCAGTACGGCACTCTCCATTATCACTCCAGAACTGAATACCGGCAGGGACCTGGTCCTGGAAACCTGTAACGGAGAGGAGATAAGAGATTTGAAAGCGATAATCAGGGCCAGGGGAGGAAGAAAAAAAAGGGTTCTGCTCTCCACGTCACGGTTATCCTTTCAGGAAAATATCGTCAGTGGAGTTTGCATCGTTATACGGGAACATTAATCGAGTGTGATTCTGCCGTTTACCGTTCGATATCAGGGTTTTCACATGCAGAACACATCTTATCCCCACCACGTATCAGCACACATATCTTGCAGATCCTATCACGTGGATCACTGATCTTTGCTGATACCAGGTCCCTGGCAAGTTCAGCGATGGCATCAGTCACTTCATCTGAAAAAACAATCCGGTATCCTCGTTTTCCGGAGAGGTATTGCGATACTGCTGAAGGTGCCATGTTCAGAATATTTGCTACCATCTTCTGGGAAAGGCCGCACCTGACCATCTCAACCGCAATCGCTGCACGTATTGCCGGGAGCGAATCCCACACTATTGTCTCACACGGAAGTTTTTCCATGTCATATCTCCGGTGAGAATATGTTTCACGCCGTGAATTATCAATATGTGTATCGGGCCCGTGAAAACCTGCACAGCATGCCAGTAACTATATTCGATTCTACTCCAACTCATTCTTATGGCACCACTCCGGTTATGGATACTCAGCGCCCTGCTCATGCTGGCATTGGCTGGTACCGGGTTTTCTGAAGAACTTTCCAATCAGGCAGAACCCATCGGGTTTGTTCCCGATGGATATGAAGATGATAATCCGTATTATCCGACTGACTATCCCACTGATTCCCCCACCTATATGCCTACAGATATTCCAACAGAATATCCCACCATAACCATTGAACCAACACCACAGGAGCAGTATGGATGGGTTTCCATTAACTCAGTTCCATCTGGTGCAATGGTCACCTTTGATGGATCATACCAGGGGCAAAGTCCGGTAACAGTGCAGGTATCACTTACGGAGTCCAGGTTCCACCAGATTTACATCTCAATGGACGGATACCAGGACTGGAGCACCTCCCTCTCCGAACTCCCGCCCCCGGGTCAGACAATTCCGGTCAATGCAATCCTTGTTCCAATGGAACCGACGATAACCCCAACCTATACTCCCACCTGGACACCAACCGAAACACCAACATGGACTCCGACTCCAACCCCCACACTGATCGGTCCGGATTATGGATGGGTCTATATTGATTCAGTCCCGTCCGGTGCAGAGGTGACATTTGATGGTACATACCAGGGATCTGCTCCGGCTCTCGTCAAAGTGTACTCAACCGGCACCCCTTCACACCAGATCCTCGTCAGAATGACCGGGTATTATGACTGGACCTCTTCCATGAGAGATAACCCGCTTCCGGATCAGACCATCCCCATCACCGCTACCCTGGTTCCCAAGGCGCAGTATGGAAGTATCCGGGTGACATCAAACCCGACGAAAAGTATTGCAATCCTTGATGGAGGAAACCAGGATCTGACACCCTGCACCTTCTATGATCTGATGCCCGGGCTTCATACAATAAAAGTGATGAAAGACGGATACCAGCCATTCACATCCCAGATACAGGTAAATGCCGGATCGCAGTCACAAATCCAGGCTCAGCTGAATCAGATAACCCAGACCGGAACACTGTATGTTTCCAGCACCCCTTCTGGTGCAGACATCCAGCTTGATGGCGTGTATTATGGACAGACACCATATACCCTCTCCACATCTGCCGGCAGCCACACCGTCATGCTCAGGCTGGCAGGATATAATACCTGGAAGTCTGGTGTAACCATATCTGCAGGGCAGCAAAACCAGATCTCAGCCAGTCTGGAACGCCAGGGACCCCAGTATGGATCGATTCAGGTTGCAAGTATGCCTGGATCTTCACAGGTATTCCTGAATGATAATTATGAAGGAAAGACTCCGGATACCGGGTACCTGGATCTCCCCATGCTTCGTCCGGGAACGTACACAATCAGGATAAGCCATCCCCAGAACCAGGATTACCAGGGAACCGTTGCGGTTACGGCAGGACAGGTCAGCACCGTAAATGTTGCCCTGCAGGCGGCCCCGACACCTTCAAGCATCAACGGAACCCTCATGGTAAACTCCAATCCCTCCGGCGCAGCAATATTCCTTGATAATCTGTTTAAAGGAATCACGCCGCTGACCCTTCAATCAGTTCCCCCCGGTGACCATACCCTGACCCTCCGGATGAGCGGATACAATGATGCAGTCCGGCCGGTCACAGTCACCGGTGGAAATACCACGGATGTTGTGATCGATATGGTACCAACCGCACCACCGACTGAGGAACCGACACAGACTCCGGTGCCGACACCGACAAAAGCGCCAGCGCCACTGTTCGCACTCTGTGCCGGTATCAGTCTTGCAGCGGTATTCGTTCTGATACAAAGGCAGTCAAACCGGTGAGAAGGACTATCTCTTTTTTTACAGAAAGTACTATGGTGCAACATCCGGTCACACTTCTGTGTCTCTTTTTCATCCTGCTTGGATCGGCAGGTCTGGTTCTGGCAGATACAGAGGCTGATGCCGGAGAGAATTCATCGCCCATGATTTTTTCCTTTTCTGCTGCAAGCCCGGTGGAGGAAGACCTGATTAATTTCACCCTGAATAAAACCAGCCAGTACTCTAAAAATGAGTCAGTTGAAGCGTACTATAATAACATCAGCGAGGAGGCCGATACAAGCCTCCCAAAATTAGTACTTCTGGGGATACCGATGGAATGCCATTTCTGTTTGATAGTCCCTGCCATCAAACTCACGGAGTAATCAGATCCAATTCTCCTTCGCCACGAACAATATCATACACCACGTGGAACCGGTCCGGAGAATAGGATCTGACATATCGGTGCTCAATTTTTTCAGCCGGAAACGCCCGGAGGGTATCCACATAATCATCCTCACTGCCTACCAGGGCATACAGGTGTATCATACCGCCCGGTTTTGTCATCCTGAACGCTGCCGTAAGAAACGGGATCGAATGTAAGGGCAGGTTCATGATAATCCGGTCTGCAGGGTGCGTGATGATATCAGGGAGGTTGATGGCATCCGAAAGGATGGGAATAACATTGGTCAGATGGTTTCGTGCAATATTTCTGACCATCAGAATGACTGCTTCAGGATTTATATCGCCGGCATACACAATCGAGGCTTTTTCTGCAAGGGTAATTGCAAAAGGCCCCACACCGGCAAACATGTCAATAACCCGCTCCCCGTTATGCATCATCGAGAGAATGCGCTGGCGTTCGCCGGAAAGACGTGCAGAAAAGTATGCCAGAGCGAGATCAATGGAGAAATGATGACCATATTCAATATATTCAGTTGCCGTGGTATCTCTTCCGGTAAGGACTTTGAACTTTTTTGTCCGGAACGGCCCTTCGACTGCACTTTCTGCAAAGAGAACGGTATGGTATGTCTTTTTTGAAGCAAGGATATCGGCGGCACCAGATGGGTCATCTTCCTGCATGATGGCAATTCCGCCCACCTGTTCAAACCGTGGCAGCTCTTTTTTCTCCGGAACACAGGCAAATTCCTGACAAACCGCCCCCTCAATAGATCTGACAACCGGGATGAGCAGATAATCCCCGTCAGACCGAATCCGGCACAGCCGGTCAAGAAGCCCCTCCTCAAGTAGCCTTTTTCTGGTCTCTTCCCCTTCTGACCGGTGCACCTGCAGGCACCAGCGTTTTGTCTGCATCCCTCATGTGTTATGGCCGGGCCGGTATAACAGGTATGCATGGATGAGTACCTCCGCAGACTGCGTGATGGAACACTGAAATTATATGCGCTTGAAAAGGAACTTGCCCCCGCTGATGCTGTTTCCACCCGCCGGAAATATATTGAAGAAGTGACCGGAGCACCGCTCGACCGGATTGGTGACAGTTCCATATCCCTTGAGACAGTGGTAAAGAAGAACTGCGAGAATATGATCGGGACGATCCAGGTACCACTCGGGGTTGCAGGGCCCATCAGGATAAAGGGAGAGTATGCAGACGGAACGATGTATCTCCCGCTTGCAACAACCGAAGGGGCACTTATTGCATCAGTAAACCGGGGATGCAGCCTTATTACCGCAGCAGGAGGGGCTGATGTCAGGATACTAAAGGACGGCATGACCCGGGCACCGGTTTTTGCGACTGA
>CAYWHV010000011.1:0-19314 GCA_964458045.1 uncultured Methanospirillum sp. | reverse complement strand
CCTTCTCAAAACCAGTTGCACCCGGTTGCAACTATTCATTTCAGTTATTTCCCTAGGAAAAGGACAGAGCGGAGAAAGACATTGTTATAAACTTTCTTCTGTCCGAACTAGTAACAACAGATACCAACGTCAGGTTTTCTAACGCATCTTTCTCGGGTTCGTGATTCTCCATTTATCAGGTGATTTGAATAAGAAATTAATTACCGACTGTTTTTAAACGGTTTTATCTACAGACCTTATACACTGTTTCATTCAATGATAGTATGTCACGGGGAGACCGAGCAGGCATAGAACATATCCGGGCACACAGGTCTGGATCATCTGTGCTTCACTTTCCGGATGAGAAGATGTATCTGCGTTATGCATGTCCTCCTACATTGCAATAATCTCTAATCTTCTCATCATCCGAAAAGAAAACCCGGATATCTGCCCGTTACTCTACCCACCGAAAAAATCCCACAGGAACTTACAGATAACCCCTCTGGCCTGGCAGGTTGTCAGGCCTTTCCTCCTACAAACAGGGCATTCTGAACGCTCCACCCCTAATCAGATCAAGAGGTAAAAAAATGATTTCAAAGAGCAGATTCAGCACAAAGTACAATGATAACCAGGTAACCCTTATCAACTATCTGAAAACCCAGCTTCATAATGGAAGATGTTTTCTGAAATCAAAATATATCGCAAAAGAGCTTGGCTTGTCATCAAAGGAAGTCGGAACCAACATGGCTATACTCTCAGAAATCTGTCCAGACTTCACTATCGAGCGATACAGTTATTCAAACAGCACAACCTGGCTCCTCACTCCGGGAAACTCCCAGGGTTTTCAGAGAAGAATGGAATCTCCGGTTGCAACTGTCTGACGTGCACTATACTGCTTACCTTTCCACACTCTTTTTTCATCGTTTCTGATGTTCTGGCCAGTCCGGTAGTCTTATCACCATTTCAAAGTTCATATCAACCATAGTGTTCCATCTTTAAGAAGGAAGAAGGACCGATGAAACCCAAAGTTCTGGCATCACCATTCAAATACATCCAGGGAGCTGGCGAACTCTCCAGGATCTCTGATCATATATCCGGATTTCAGGGACCATTTCTTTTTGTCATGGGAAGATTTGCCTACGAGAACCTGAAAAGGATTATCGAAAAGAGTTTTCAGGGCTCTGGTTTGACCGTGATTTTTGAACAATTTCAGGGAGAATGTACGAAAAATGAGATTGATAGACTTCGGAAGATTTTTACGAACTCTCATTGCACCGTAGTCGTAGGTGCAGGAGGAGGCAAGGCTCTTGATACAGCAAAAGGTGTTGCCTATTATGAAAAGGTTCCGGTCATATCGATACCAACCATTGCCTCAACCGATGCTCCGACAAGTGCCATATCAGTCACCTATACTGAAGATCATGTGTTTGATGGAAATCTGCTTCTCCCAAGAAACCCGGCAATAGTTCTGGTTGATACCGAAATTATTGGACAGGCTCCGGTCAGGTTCCTCGTTGCCGGTATGGGTGATGCTTTATCCACGTATTTTGAGGCACAGGCAAATGCTGCATCAGACCATGAGAATTTTGCCGGGGGAAGGGGCACAAACACCTCCCTTGCTCTTGCAAAATTATGTTATGACCTCCTTATCAGGGATGGGCTGAAGGCAAAAGATTCTGCACTTCGCAATGAATGTTCGCCGGAACTTGAGAATATAATCGAAGCAAACATCTATCTGAGCGGGGTCGGGTTTGAAAGCAACGGACTTGCCTGTGCTCATTCGATATACAATGCCATGACGGTTCTTCCCCAGTGTCATCACCGGTACCATGGGGAACTTGTTGCCTTCGGGACCATCGTCCAGATGGTTCTGGAAAAAAGATCCGAAAATGAACTGAATGAGGTTCTCCATTTCTGCATGAGTGTGGGGCTGCCGTTATCCTTTGACGGAATCAGTGATGATATCCTGTCTCATGATGATGTTAGGAAGGTTGCTCAGGTCGCATGCAGTCCGGAAAACTTCATGGATAGTGAGCCATTTAACGTGACAGAACAGATGGTATTTGATGCACTTATGAAAGCTGATGAACTCGGAAGGCAGTACAAAGGAAATAATGGGTAATATACCGGTTCATGTTCAGTTTTTTACCTGAAAATAATAGATAATCCCGGATACGGGGAACCACAGTTCTTTACGGATTTATCGGCTCTAATACCCCGACCCGGTTTCCTTCCGTGTCAATTATGGCCACATACATGCCAATACCAGATATTAAGACCGGTTCGCCAAGGATGGACCCCCCGGCATCAGATACCTTTTTTATCGCCTGTCTGATATCACCAACCGCGATGACAACTGAGGGGCATTGGGGCATGTCAGGTCCTTTTGGGAAAAAACCACCATTAATTCCTCCGGAACGAAGAAGCATATGGTCCTCATCAGTCTCTATTGTTCCGGCCAGAATGTATTCACCCATCTCTTTCCCTAGTGGCTGCATCTGCCACCCAAAAGCCTGTGAGTAAAAAGAAGCAACACGTGTGCTGTCATGATAAGGCATTTCAAAATGAACAACCGGATCCATCTCTGTCATGTCAGTCTCTCCTTATGCGAATGAGAGATATTACCAGTGTATAATAATAAAATGACCTCACCCTGAAAAACCAGAAGTCATTTATTGTCTCGGTTGGGAAATCCGGTCGCTATCATGGGATCTCACATGGTACATGGGCCCTCTTGAATCCACCGATCTGTCATTCTTATATTCGAAGACGATTTCCAGAACTGCCCGGTTCTTCATCATTCTCACAATAATTTTGTATCAGAGCCCGCCTTCAGGTTTTGGCATTGGAGGGAGCATGTACCTCAGGTACCAGAATACCACCCCGATAATTAAACTGATGAGTACCATGTACCAGCCGAATTCACCAAGCATTTCCCCTCCCGCTTTTGTAACTGCCGTCAGTGAAGGATATAATTCCTGAGTGAAGAAATTATCACATCCATGGAGAAGAGCAGCCGGCCAGACACTTCCGGAACGAAAGCGAATCCATGCAAAAAGGGTAGATCCACCAATCATTGAAAGAAAAAAGATGATCAGCGAATACATAAGCCCTCCCTGACCGCCATATCCTCCGGCAAGCATTACCGGCACATGCCAGCAAAACCAGATAAACGCGGAGATGAGGGCAACCCAGGTAAATGACGTTACCCTGCCCAGCTCAGGAACTAAAAGCCCCCGCCATCCGATCTCTTCACCGGTTGCTGAAATAATACTCCAGATAAGACCGGTTATGAGTGCTCCTATCATTGGAAGCGCAATCATTTCAGTTGCCTTTTCTGATAAGAATGGTGCGATACCGGTCACCCAGGCTGTCCCAAACATGATAAAACCAGTCAGAACCGGAATAATCATGGCAATTATCCACCATTTGAAATTCCCGATCTTCCATCCCATCCCCTTGAAATTTCTCTGGAATACAAAACGAGTGATGAGTGCAGCAATCCCCGGACACCACATGAGGAGAAATAGAGAGTGGTGGAGAATTCCATTGTCTATTGCCCATTGTGGTTTTGCTGCGATCAGGTACCAGAATATGGAGGAGAATGCAACCACAAGAATAAGATATGCAATTATCACCCGTTTGGGATCGGTTTTCAGATGATGATCGGCCAGCTCTGTCATGCATGATACTTGAAAATTAACATCATAATTCTTTCTGCCATCTGCTGTTTCCTGGAATTCCGGATTAATTTGATGAACTCGTTGCCCAAAAATAACTTATAGTTAAGAAATAACCATTAGTTATATTATAACTTAAAGATAACAATATGTGAGGACTTCACCGGTGAGGAACCAGCACAATCTCATGGATGAAAATGTCGGATAAATTAAGAAACAGATTCCGAAAACGAGGTGGCTATCATGAGACATAACGCACGATTTGCAGGTCATTCATTACACCAGCAATACCCTGTACCAGCCTGGCCCCCGGATGATGCCAACTTTGTGTTTTTCCATACTGGCAAGATCTTCGTACCAAAAGGGGTAAAATCAACCATTCTTGAGAACAGATCTCCGGATATCCCTCGAGACCTTGTGAAAAATGCAGTGTATCTCGGTCATCGGGGGTCACAGAATTATTATGCGATCACTATTCCAGATGACATGACTTTGCCCAAAGAAGGAATATTTTGTGGAGTCAGGGAACTTTCCGGGCTAATTCCGGACGATGAACTTTCGATTGCAGGACTTGCAGCACAGATAATCCATTATGATCAGGCCACCCGCTTTTGTGGAAGATGCGGTACGGGAACCGTACCCTCACAGATCGAGCGGGCAAAAATCTGTCCATCCTGTGACCACGTCATATATCCCCGGTTATCACCAGCAATCATTGTCCTGATTCAAAACAAGAACTCAATCCTCATGGTTAGAGGAAGCAATGCTGCATCAGAACGATATGGTCTTATAGCCGGTTTTATTGAACCTTGTGAAACAGTTGAACAGGCAGTACACCGGGAAGTCCGTGAAGAAGTCGGTATTTCGATAAAAAATATCCGGTATTGTGCCAGTGAGCCGTGGCCCTTCCCTGATTCTCTCATGCTCGGATTTATTGCCGATTATGATGATGGAGAAGTTTCTCCTGATGGGAAAGAGATCAAAACCGCCGAATGGTTTCACCGGGACCAATTGCCTGAACTGCCTCCCCGATTTGGCATCACACGAACACTCATCGACGAATGGATCGAGGGTAGGTTTGATCAGAAAATCACGAGCAGAGAATGAAAAGAAGGATAAAATGAAGAAACTTTCCGTTGTTGCGTTTAATGGAAGCCCCCACAAAGATGGGAACACATCCATCCTGATCCGGCACATTCTGACAGAACTAGAGCGTGAAGATATTCACACTGAATGTATCCAGATTGGTGGACAACTGATTCGTGGCTGTTGTGATTGCCGGAAATGTTTCGAAAATAAGGACATGCAATGTGTATTTCAAGATGATTCTGTGAATGACTGTATTCACAAAATTGTAAAAGCCGATGGAATTATCCTTGGCTCGCCGGTGTATTTTCTCGACATCACCCCTGAAATGAAAGCTCTGATAGACCGTGCAGGCCTGGTTGCCAGAGCAAACAACGGACCTTTCAGGCGTAAGGTGGGAGCTGCAGTAACGGCGGTCCGAAGATCTGGTGCCACTCATACCATTGATACCATGCTTCATTTCATGCTGCATAGCGGAATGATTCTGACAGGAAGCCCGGTAATTGGGATCGGACTTAATAAAGGCGATGTCCTGGCAGATCATGAAGGGATTGCACGGGCAAAGGAAGCAGGACAGAATATGGCATGGCTACTTAAAAAGATCACATCAACAGAACAAGCAGAGGATAACTCATGAACATTGAAACTGTAAAACTGGTTAGTTTCTCTCCGACCGGAACATCCAGAACCGTCATTGAGAGCATTGCACAGGGATTAAACCCTGACAGAATAGAACATATTGACATTACCACCCCTGATGCGAGAAAAGATCCGCTCAATGCATCAGATCATGATCTGCTCATTATCGGAGTTCCGGTATACATGGGGAGAATTCCTGCATTACTGACCGACTGGCTGAATGCAATCAAGGCTGAAAACACACCTGCCGTATGTGTTGTCGTCTATGGAAACCGGGTCTATGACGATGCACTCCTTGAACTCAAGGATTTTATGATAAAAGGCGGATGCATACCGATAGCCGGTGCAGCATTCATCGGGGAGCATTCATTCTCATCGCCCAACGTTCCAACAGCCCATGGTCGTCCGGATGCAGAAGACATACACCAGGCAGTAATATTTGGACAAAAGATCCAACAGAAACTGCAGAACATATCAGATATCTCCCGGATATCCGAGGTTCAGGTTCCGGGTATTTCACCCTACCGGGGAGATACAACATTATGGACGGTCGATTTTCTCGAGGTGAGCGATGACTGTACACAGTGTGGGATATGTGCTGAAAAATGTCCGGTAGGAGCGATTGATCCTCAAAATCCCCGTTTGATACAGGTCGAAAAATGTATCACCTGTTGTGCATGTATGAAAAATTGTCCGGAGCATGCAAGAACGATGAAACCAGGGCTTGTCAAAGATGCACAATTACGTCTTCACACGCTCTATAGTGAGCGAAAAGAACCGGAAATCTTCATATGATCTGTTCACCTGATACTCTGGTTTTCATTGTTGACAGGATGAAAAGTTCATCATACCTGCGGGTATTCGTTCATTTCATTCAGGAACTGTGAGGGAATGGGTATATCAGAGAGAAGGCAAAGGGAAAAGCAGCAGCGAAGGACGGATATCATCGAAGCAGCAGAACGTCTCTTTTTTTCCCGAAGATATGAAGAGGTCTCCATGGATGATATCGCCCGGGAAGTGGAATTAAATAAGGCGACTCTTTATCTGTATTTTGATAATAAAGAGGCACTCTTTGCTACAATAGTCCTTCGTGGTGTTGAAATTCTTAAGGAAAAATATGTTGAGTGCAAGGAAAAACAGGCACCGGGAATAGTCAAGGTAGCCCTGATGGGTCAGGCTTATTACCAGTTTTCACAGGAATACCCTGATTATCTCCGGCTCATTCATTTCTATGGATCTGAACGTTTTTCAAAAGAAAATCCATATACTGCTGATATTGGGAAGGGGTATGGTACCTGTCGTCTTATCTTATGTGATGCTATCCAGGAAGGGATCAATGACGGAACGATACGGGGAGATCTAGATCCATTCCTGACCTCGATGTTTCTGATGATCTCATTTATGGGAATCCTTTCGCTTGAAAATAAATGGAAGAATGTCATTGAAGCGGAGGGCTTTAGTAATGAACAATTTTCCAGTGAGTTTTTCCGGCTTATCATTCCGACAATCTCCCCGGAAGAGAGCCCTCACAAGATGAATCCCAAAGACTTTGAGCCGTTCGGGTTCTTTTTGACGAAACCAGCAATGACTGATAGGAAAGGAGACAATCAATAATGGAGATTGCTCAAAGTTTTGTCACCAGATATTCACCGGAACAGGAATCCAGAATCGGAGGGAAAAGAGTAATACATACTGAATAACGTGCCTCTCTTCTTCACAAGATGTATCCCGGCATCTCTATGGTGAAAATTATCATTAATCAGAAATTCTATACTGTTATCAGAACCCGACATTCTATTTTCCACATTTTTATGAAACGAATCTGGCAGGTAGGTTTTTTTTCTCTGCCATCACTATCAGGTACATGAATTTTTCCAGATATTTTCTGTTCGTCGGATGCATTCTGCTTTCTTTCACGATTTCTATACCGGTTTTGGGAGACGATGGACCGGTTATGGTTGTCATGGTATCTGGAAATGAATCACATATTTCAGAACCCGAACCTGGAATCTACCAGGTTGAAATCCAGAATATGCACCCCAATGCAACGGTAACCCAAGGGGGAAAGACGATTGAGATTCCGCTATCACTTGCTCTTGTATCAAACTCCAGTGCCGGAACTATCGAACTGGTGAATAACGAAGGTAATACTCTGACATTCATGATCCAGACATCAGATGCGGAATATATTGAAGGGAACCAGACCCTATGGTTAAAGATAGTCCCATTGGAGTATTATGATGGCACCCACCTGTCACCAGATAACATGACGGTATCTGATATTATTCCCGGCTCCTACACCATGACAGATATGACACTGGAGTTTCGAGGCCCTGTAGCTTCCAATGATCCATACAGTCATTGCTGTACTTTTGATCAGATGGACCATGGAAAATGTAGTCCATTACGTCCGTTGTGTGGATATTTATAATGAGACTGCTATATTCAGGATTTTAAACCATGAAAATACCAGAAGTAGATGAAGCATCCAAACAAGACGAAAACAAAACCCAGATAGATCGCCTCTCGGCCAGAATGGCTCTTCAGGAGATCAGGGGAGATATCTACCAGTATTTGTGCACTCCCTATATTCGAGAAGCCACAAAATCTGGTTTTCATAAGAAATTTGTTCTCCTTCGATCTCTGACATCCGTATGTATTCTTTCCAGTCAGGAACCTGCAAGCAATGGGTCATCACAGGATTATTGCAGATTATTAACTGAATTTGAGGATCTTGTATATGAAGCTCTTGACGGCATAGATAACGGAAAAGAAGGGGATATCATCAATTCACTCAATGATGGACCAATCCATCAAAGGCACCAGGAGATTGATGCCTATCTGTCTACGGTAACTGATTCATCCAGGACAAATGAATCATCGGGTGAAGATGACATCCTGCAGATCCAGGTAAATGCCCTCTTTACTGTCATTGAGCTCATCGGAGCCATTGCCGTACTGTTTCCGGGAGTTTTTGTATCAATTGGTGTTCCTGCCACTTTTGCCAAATCAATATCCATGCTCAGCCAGGTGCAAAAAGTATATCCAGGTGTCCAGATGGTTCTTGACCGGAAACAGGAGATCATGATCCTGGTTGGAACCATGGCAGCATTTGCGGGCGGTATGCAGAAGAATGCCACCCAAATACTCCAGCAGATGGAAACGGATGAAAATATAAATAACATCACCGTCATTGATGAGACCGGAAAGACCATCCAGGCCTCGGAACTTATTCAATATGCCTTGGAACTGAAAGCCGGGCAAGACAGGGAAGTAGAATTAGGATCAAGGAATGAACCATCAGAAATCAGCAAAGATGAATCCGCAGGTCCTGAACCGGAAGAGGATCTTATCAGGAAATTTTCCCGGCTTATGAGTACTATCACAAATCCGGTCGGTGATACGATTAAAAATGCCGATCAGATTGCACATCAGAATATTCAGGCACGACTGGAGGATGTATCCCGGGGGAAGGAGTTTGTCCTCCAGGTTCCCCTAACTCTCAGCGATGTGGGAGTCCGGGTAGGGACTGATATCAGCACGAGAATTAAGGAATTATCAGAAAAAGTGGGTACCATCACCGGAAAGGATACGACAGAACGTGAAAAGAAGTGATGGCATCCTGATTCCTGGCAGGGGGATGTTCATACCTGACCTGAAAAACGAACCATATTCATTATGAGAAAATGAATTCACTTTTTTCCCTTCACGCTTTCAGATATCTCCAAAATCCACCATACCCTCTGTATGTAGAGGAACAATACGCATTCCTCCATGAAAAAAATCCAAACGGACATTTCGGCCCATATATGACCAGGAAGATCCGTATATCGTATCAAAGGAGACTCACAATTATTATTATCAATCTCATCATATTGAGAAAGCAGGATTATATTCGGTGTAGATGCAAATCAGGAAGGAGAAATTTTTCATCATATCCGACATGATCCCGCTTTTTCAGGATACCAGGAGAAACCATGACGAATCATGACCCCGTGAGTGATACAACACAAGACATATTCACCAATGCATCACTCACGTTAGAAGATCTTCAGGAAAAATTTCACACATCATTATCTGATGGCCTGACAGAAAGTGATGCCGGAATAATCCTTCAGAGAGACGGAGTAAACGAGATTACGGCAACACAGGTCAAATGGTGGGAGATTCCAATCCGGCAGTTCACTTCCCCGTTTATTTACCTGCTCCTGGTCGCTGCAGGTATTGTATTTGCTATCGGGGAACACATCGATGCGGCAATCATTGTTGGATTTGTAGGTATCAACGCTGCTCTTGGTTTTTACCAGGAATATAAATCCGAACAATCGCTTCGGGCTTTACAACAGTACATCAGTCCTCGAAGCAGGGTGAAACGGAATAATGAATGGCATACCATCGAGTCTCGAAATCTTGTCAGGGGAGATATAGTAAGTCTGGTGACCGGTGATGCTATACCTGCCGATCTCCGAATACTCAATACCAGCCATCTCATAGTAAATGAGACCACGCTGACCGGTGAATCTGTTCCCGTCTTAAAACATGCTGAAACCCTCAACTCACCGCCGAAAAATATCTACGACAGTCATAATCTTCTCTTCAGCGGGACTTCAGTTGTAGAGGGGGAAGCAACAGCCCTTGTTTTGGAGACCGGCTCTTCCACGACCATGGGAAGGATCGCAAAACTGACCGTGGAGACAACAAAAGAGAGTGAGTTTTCAAAAGGAATCAGCAGGTTTAGTAGTTTTATCTTACGCATGATCCTGATCACTCTGGTTTTCATTTTCCTTGCAAACCTTATAATCAAAGGAGAGAATGCTGATATATTCGAACTGGTAGTTTTTTGTATCGCCCTTGTAGTGAGTGTTGTGCCTGAAGCTCTTCCTGTGGTTACCACCGTTTCCCTTTCCAGAGGAGCCCTCCAGCTTGCAAAGCAGGAGGTTATCGTAAAACGCCTCACCGCGATTGAAGATATCGGAAGTATCGAGGTGCTGTGTTCTGACAAGACCTGGACCTTAACCGAAAACTCTCTCAGTGTTACCGGGTTTTCTCCTGACGCACATCCTGATCTCCTCTCATTTGCTGCCTTGACTATTGCAGAAACAACAGAGAAGACAGAACCCTTTGATGTTGCAATAGAGAAAGAGGCAACAGAAAGGAAGGCATCTCCTTTGAAGAACTCACACCGGATGATGGAACTGCCCTTTGATCCGGTCAGGCGGAGAAATGCAGTTCTTGTCAGGGAGGGTTCTGCAAACCTTATGATAGTCCGTGGTGCACCTGAGGTGATCATCGCCCTTTCCACCCTCACCAGCTCTCAAAAGGCAGGGATAGAGGAATGGATTTCGGAAACGGGGAAGAATGGAGAACGGACTATCGCACTGGCTAAACGGATATTTCCCGGAGAGAAAGAGAGGATATCTCCAGAAGACGAGCGGGATCTTGAATTTCTTGGAGTCATGGCCTTTACCGACCCAATCAAGCCATCCACGTTTCATGCGGTTAAAAAAGCAAAAAATCTTGGTGTTGCGATCAAGATCATCACCGGTGACAGTCCGGAGGTTGCTGGTGCGGTTGGCGTGAAAATCGGACTTCTTGATGATCCAGGCATGGTTCTCACCGGATCAGCGATGCAGGAATTACCAGATAAGGAACGGGCAGAGGCGATCATAAGACATTCCGTCATGGCACGGGTTACACCTGAACAGAAATACGAGATTATCGAGACTCTTCAGCGTTCCTACACGGTTGGATTTTTAGGAGAAGGGATTAATGATGCTCCGGCTCTGAAACTTGCCGGTGTTTCAATGGTTGTTGAAAGTGCGGCAGATATCGCACGGGAGGCTGCAGATATCATCCTCCTTCAAAAGAACCTTGAAGTTATCGTTGACGGGATTGAGAGTGGACGAGCTGTTTTTGCAAATAGTGTCAAGTACCTAAAGGCGACGCTTGCATCCAATTTTGGTCATTTCTATGCAATTGCAATCGGGTCCATGTTTATCTCATTCCTTCCGATGCTCCCGATACAGATACTCCTGGTAAACCTCCTGTCTGATTTTCCCATGATTTCCATCGCCACCGACACGGTTGATGAAAATGAAACCCGCAAACCGAGGAAGTATGAAGTGCGGGAGATCATGCTGATTGCAACCCTGCTTGGTGTGGTGGTGACGGTATTTGATCTCATGTTCTTTGCATTTTTCATGCATGAGGGGGATACAGTTCTTCAAACCAACTGGTTTGTTGGGAGTATTCTGACCGAACTTATATTTCTCTTCTCAATCAGAACCAAATTGCCGTTTTATAAGGCGACACGGCCTTCCGGATATGTTCTCCTTCTGACATTGGTAGCAGCCCTTGCAACAGTTCTGCTTCCGTATACGTTTATTGGAGAGGCATTATTCCATTTCTATCCGCCATCAGTTGAGCATCTGGGTATCATTTTCGGTCTGGTTGCAGCGTTTTTTGTATGCAGTGAACTGGTAAAGCACATGTATTACCGATATACCGGATAAATAATTTTCAAATCCTTTTTTGGTTTTTGAGTAATATCTGGTTCAATTCTGTACTATGACCGTACCTGTCTTGTTCTATGAGTCTTCCAGTCAGGCATATACCAATAAGACATCCCACCTGAAATCGGTCATTTTATCATTCAGGCCGGATCAATACCAATTATGATTATTCACGAAGATATCAGGAAAACTTTTCCCGGGCTTTTTATCGTGGAAGGTGATGTCGGACCGTTATCGATTACCGACAAATACCCTCGTCTTGAGATACTGAAGGACGAAGTCATCACGGAAATAAAAGAACGATTCACTCTGGAACAGGTCAAAGACGAACCACTCTTCAGGGCATACCGGGATTTCTTCTGGAGCGTCGGAGTGGACCCGACAAAGACCAGGCCTGCATCTGAAGCCCTGGTGCGACGGATTCTTGCCGGAAAACCACTCCCCTCTATCAATACAGCCGTGGATGCATACAATCTGGCATCAATCCGGACAGGTGTTCCCATCGGTGCTTTTGATGCTGATCTCCTCCATGGAGAACTCACCATGCGATTTGCACAAGAAGGAGAGGAGTTTCTTGGGATAGGGATGGAAAAACCTATCAACCTGCAAAAAAATCAGGTTATCCTCATAGATGAGAAAGAGATTATTGCAGTATATCCATACCGAGACTCGGATAAAACGAAGATCACTCCGGGTACGAAAACAATTCATATTGTATCCTGTGGTGTCCCAAAAATTGAGAAAGAGACGGTGATTGGGGCATATGATTTGGCATCTGGTTACCTGAAAGAGTATGCATCGAAATAATGATTGAGAGAGGGTAAGGAATTACCCGCGGTTTTACCTTATTATTCAGTTTTTTAGCAACAGATTTAACGCTGTACAATATCAGGAGAAAAAAATACTCAACAAATTCCTTTAATCTCATGATTAGTTTCTGTGGACGCTTCATACGGGCTATTATAAGGTTTCGAATCGAAAACAAAGTATCATTTCTTCCAAAGAATTGAGTTGTGGTTATCGGTTATTTCCCGAAGCAGTCGGCCACATCCTGTAAATATTCCCGAATAGGAAGGCCCTGCGGACATTTGTCTTCACACTCTCCGCACTGGATACAGCACGAAGCATACCCCGGTATCCCTCCGGAAAAAGCACCGCTGAGAGCCCAGAGATACACACCTTTCGCTTTCTCCTCTGCTTCGTAGGTGTATGCCTGATTATAATAACTGAAACATTCAGGGATATCGACGTTATTCTGGCATGGCATGCAGTACCGGCAACCAGTACAGGGGATCTTCACCCGGGAAGCAAACGTGTCCCGCATTTTTTCGACAACTGCAAGCTCTTCCGAAGAGAGAGAATTTGGCAGGCCCTTTTCTGCACTTGCCATGTTTTCCTTCACCTGCTCCATAGAAGACATACCAGAGAGAAGAACCGTGACTTCCGGGTGATTCCAGACCCAGCGGAGCCCCCATTCCGACGGAGTTCGCATGACCGGTGCGTCGAGGATATGCTGGTGGATAACCGGGACATCTCCTGAGAGGAGACCGCCACGGAGCGGTTCCATGACGACGATGCCAAGACCGTGTTCGGCTGCGTATTTCAGTCCCTCTGTTCCTGCCTGGTTCTGTTCATCCATATAGTTGTACTGGATCTGGGCAAATACCCAATCATAGGCATCAACAATCTCCCGGAAGACCGAAAACTGATCATGGAAAGAAAATGCCGGGTATCGAATACGACCATCCGCTATGGCACGGTCAAGGAATTCAAGTACGCCCAGTCGCGTGAGGTTCTCCCAGGTTTCGCCGCCGAGCCCATGGAGGAGATAGAAATCGATGTGATCCGTGTTCAGCCGGGCAAGTTGTTCATTCAGAAATCGGTCCATATCCTCCCGATTCGTGACAAGCCAGCTTGGGAGCTTGGTGGCCAGGAAAACCTTATCGCGATACCCTCCGGCAAGTGCTTTCCCGACTACCACCTCGCTCATTCCATTGTGATACGGATAGGCAGTATCGATATAACTAACCCCGCCATCAATAGCGGTCCGGATCATCTCAATTGCCTGTTCCTCATCGATATTGCCCGCATCCTGTTGATCCCCTGCGAGTGGTAACCGCATGGCCCCAAAACCAAGGATAGAGACATCATGACTACACCGGGGGAATTTTCTGTAAAGCATCCTTTCACCTTTCTATAGGGTATAAAGATCTCGAGGGGATAAAAAATGATCAGGAACAAAAATGTCAGCAAAACTTACAGCAAAAATCGGGTTCTTGTACAGGATGTATCCTTTTAATCGCATTCCTGAATTTTTCTTATCCCCTCACGGTCTCACACAATCTTCCCCATTTTTCTGATGAACAACCCTGCAATAAACATGCCAATGACCACCAGAATCATTGTCATAAACGCCCATTCCATCCCCTGATTTACCGCTGCTTCATTAATTCCCAATGATATGAGTGGCTGACCTGAAGGGAGAACAATTGATTCACCAGAAAACAGCCCATGAATGTAACCCACGGCAAGAACGAACCCGATAATTGCCGTCCCAAGAGAGTTACCCAGCTGCCTGACGGTGTTATACATCCCTGATGCATCAGAATGGCATTCGCTTCGGATGGAAGAGATAGTGAGGTTGGTCACCTGGGAAAGAACGGTGCCGAGCCCGATTCCAAAGAGCAGACCTCCAGGGATGATGTCCTGGGAGATAGTAGTGAGGGAAAAGACATCTTTGAGGACTGTCAATCCAACTCCCATGAATACAATACCACAGAGGAGGATGTATTTTGGTTCGAACAATGATGCGAGCCGGGCGCCAAGAATTGAAAATATAATTATCGATAGTGATATGGGTAAAAGGGCGATGCCGGTTTCATACGCAGTTGCTTCAGTGACCATCTCCAAAAACAGGATTAAAATAAAGAAAAAACCTGATGTGATAAATTTCTGGCCGATGGCCACAACACTTCCGGCAAGAAAGGAACGCTCATGAATGATGGTTACCTGTGTCAGGATACCTTTTTCCTTCCTAATCTGCCGCCCTTCCCAGAAGTAAAATCCAAAGAGAAGGATGATACCTCCGGTGATGAAGATAAAAGCGAATAACCATTTTGTCGGATCTTTAATCAAAAGAATCCCAAAAACCAGGATCATGAGGCCAAGAACCGAGAGGAGCGCTCCCCCAAGATCAAAATTCTTCCATGATACAGTCGGCCGGGTTTCTTTCAGCATTCTATGGAGAGCAAATATGATAAGAACGATCAGAAGTTCGATTGCGAAACACCATCGCCAGGAGTAATAGGTAGTCAGGAATCCGCCAAAAATGAGACCAAAGATGCTCGCCGCCGTCGCGACCCCGCCCCAGATCCCAAAGGCAAATGACCGGTCTTTTCCCTCATAGGTCCCAGTTATGAATGTCAATGTTGCCGGAAGTAACATGACTGCACCGATTCCTTCCAGGATAGACCAGCCAAAGAGGAACATGGTCGCATTCTGGCTGACTGCTGCCGTAAAAATCCCGATACCATATATCGAAAGACCAGCCAGGAAGGTCTTCTTCCTCCCGATGAGGTCCTGAAGTTTTGCTCCAATTAAAAAGAAGGCAGCTTTTACCAGGGTAAAGATGGTGAAGATGGTTTGAATGCTTGAGACATCTGTGTTCAGATCTTTCACAAGGGCATTGATGGATACTTCTATCGTTGTGGCGTCAATGACAAGGATGAATATTGTCATGCTGACAATGAGGAGTGTACCAAAACGGAAGGAGCCTGGCGGTCCCATTGATAAGAGTACATGAGACGTCAGATATATAAAACAGAGTGATCTTCACAAATAGTCTGCCAGGGTAAATAATAGGATTGAAATAATCTATACCTCACATGCCGGATGAATTGATGAAGAAGAAATGGGTTGGAAATATAATACAAATTCAATACATCAGCCCGGACGATCTTGAAGATATTTGCACCATGCTTGAAAAAGAGTCCGTATGCAGATATCTTTTTTTTGGACCGAATACTCATGAGGTTACCAGGGCATATTTTACACCTCTCATTGAATCCATTTCAAAGGAGTTATCTATACATAAGAGACCCACTTCTCCTGTATTCACCATACGTTCAAAGGGTACCGGGGAGTTTGCAGGACAATGCGGGTTGTTACCCGTCGAATTTTGTCCCGGAGCGTACCTCATTGGGTACCAGATAGACGATGAGTGGATAGGGAGAGGGTTTGGAACTGAAGCCTGTGAATTTCTCGTATATTATGCATTTACAAAAACTGATGCATACCGGCTGAATGGTGATACCGCAAGTGAGAATGTTGCATCAATGAAAATTATGAAGAAATGTGGTTTTACTTATGAGGGCAGGAGACCGAAATACTGGTATGCCGGGGGAAGATACTATGATCAGGTCTTATATGGCCTTCTGAAAGAGAACGTAGATAATTCATATCTTGAGTATTTGAAAAGGAAGTGGGAGTTATAGAGGTATGAAAAGGATCAAGTCGGGGAGATATTTTTAGGGAAATTAGGTCTCTTATCAACACCAAAATAGGCATCAGGAATATAATAACTCGTTTTCGAACATGTTTATACGTAATGAAGGCAGGAGCGTCATGCTACAACGCCGTTGATATTTTACCTGATAGATGGTATTTTTGATGTAATTCAGGACTTTTTTAGCCCCTCTAGAAAAAGAATTTTTCGACGGTCCCCTCTATTTCATGATTTTATTGGAAGAGATGTTCCCAAACCTGTTTGAAAAAAATTAAATGAGGAAGGTTAGATCATACAGGTGCAACCAGAATTTATCTCAAAGTATAATGAAATCCTGCCTGCTCAAAGTGATGATCAGAGGAGTACGCAATATTGATATCATTCTCTTCCATTACTTCGAATGAGATACAATCAGTAAGACTCCAGTCTTTGTCTTTAAATGATGAATATCTCTCGAGTGCCTGGGAAAGGAGTGATTGATCTGTTTTGATAACGGTGATCAGGTTGGAGTTAATGCAACTTTTGATAAATTCTGATGCGGATTCACGGTTCGTTTTACATAACCCATCCCCGATTTCATAAAGGATAGCATCTGTGATCCACAAATCCTTTGAATTATAGAGATTTTCGAGTAAGTCCATTGCGCAATTGTGCAATTTATCATCAGTGTTGATTACAGCAATAACAAAAGAAGTATCAATAAAAATCCGGTTATTTTTCATTAATTCCTCTCTTGGGGGTGCCATGGATATAATGGTCATGCTCTATTGACCAATCCGGAGGACCATGGACAGAGCCAGCATATTTGCGTAAAATATCTAAAGGGGATTCTACCGGCTTACTCTCTTCTTTTTCTATTGTAAGGATGTAATCAGTATTTGGTTCAAGATTGACGGAGTCATGAATTGTAAATGTTGATCCATCAAAAGTTGCCTTCACGGTGATTGCAGTCATTTCTATCAACCATAGTTATTGCATTTGAATGATATCATCTTTCACATGATTGAGAGTAATTTTATCGTTTCACCCAATCGCTGAAATTACCTTCATTTTTTGTTATTCTATATTTTACTCAATTTTATACATCATTTCCGCTTCAACATCTTTACTGACCACAGACCTTTATATATTCATACCTATACTATGTTGATGAATTTTCTGACCTCTCATTGAGTCAGTCAATTCTCAGGTTCAAGTTCTATTTTCGGACTGAATATCAAATGGGTTTTTTTAATAACTCGAATTGCCTTGGTGGTTTATTATCAGGGGGTAAGCGGCAAGGTCTCTAATGTTCGAAAGAATGTTGCCAGGATAACTGCCGATGGAGGGACATTACCAGGAGTCAGGCCAAAAATATAATATTCTAGACCTTTTCAAAAAAACGTAATAATTGAAGGTCGTGAAGTCTGATCTCAAAAGAGGTCAATAATTCTACTATCTAATTACCGAACTCTCCATAAAGCGGTATCAGTGAATGAGATTTTCTCGGCTGACTGCCTCCAAATATCAATAACAGAAATTTTCAACACATGAAAACAGATATCAGAAAAGAGAAAAAGTAAAGCCACTCTGTTTCATCAGAGAATTTGAACTTTAATATTTACGCCCCGGCTGGGACTTGAACCCAGGTCTAAAGCTCCGGAGGCTCCAAGGATATCCTCTACCCTACCGGGGCAACCCTACTATATACTCACTAAACACAGATAAAGGCTCTGGTTTTTCTATGATTTTTCAGCGATAATTAGAGAGAAAAATTGAATGACTACCACCATATCAGACAAATTTTCTACCGTTGATATAACACGCGGAACATTGGCTGATATCTCTGAATATTAATATCAATAACTCCAAAAATTTTTATCCAACTTGTTAATTAGATAAAAGCCCGGATTCATTTCAATAAATTATACATAACATTTATTATGGGGAGAGAACTATTTTGTGTAAATATTTTCCCGTTTGCCGATTTCGATAACGATGATAATGAGTTTGTCATCTTCAAAAGTAAGAAACGCCCGATAGTCTCCGACCCGGTATCTGTACATTGGAACGTCACTTATTCCTTCAACCTTCCGCAGATATTTTCTGGGATTATTTACCTTCTCAAGCCATTTGATTTTATCTCGTATTCTTATCGCAATATCCCGCTGAAGCCATTTTAGATTGCTCTCTGCTTCATCAGAGAAAGAGACATGATAATGCAATCAGATCCCCATCTCTTTGGAAATCTCATCAAGAGGCCGGTATCTCCCCTGCTTCACATCTTCAAGCCCCCGGCGGATTCCCTCCATAGTCTCCTCATTAATAGGCTCATCCGGTTCGTTCGCCTGTTCCATGAGTTCTGCGATGATTTCAGCTTCAGTAGGATCGATTGCGTCTATGAGGCATTTATGAAGAACTTCGCCATCAGATGATGCATCGTCACGAGCTTTCAGTATTTGAACGAGCTTGTAGTCTGATTCGCTCAACGATACGGTGACTGCCATAATAATCTATTATCTCCAATGTATCATATAGTCTCTATTATTCTTTAATAAATGAAGATTTCATATTATTGAGATTTTTTTACCACAGCAGCCACCCCTTGTTTTCCGTGACGGTTGAATAATGTTCATATTTTAATAATACCCGACAGACTGTGCCCCGTATTCTACCTATTCAGGTGTGAACTTTTCAAATTCTACCAACTGCTTGATCAGCCCGTCTCTGGAAAACTGACATTACATCTAAGATCAGTCCATGTGAGTAACATGATCGTCTGATCTGAACCTGCCCTCATACGTCACCCCAGACAGGCGCTCAAAAATTAAGCAGTAACTTTACCGGTACTGCCCCCTCGGTGTCAGAGGTCCGGCGAGAGTTCACAAACAACAAAAGAGAGATCATGACTAGCGAGTCATAATCAAAATATCTG
>CAYWHV010000010.1:8788-19756 GCA_964458045.1 uncultured Methanospirillum sp. | reverse complement strand
GCAGAGATCGGTGATTGAGGCAAGACCGCCGTTGAGTTCTATTGCGGGACATCCGTATTTTATACAGGCCTTGCATCCGATACAGGCATCCTGCTGTACAGAGAATCTGCCTCGGACAATCTTTGACCTCTTTTCAGAGATGACACAGGGCTGCCTGGCGATGATGACCTTCACCCCTGTCCGGGACTTCGCCTCTTTTAACACATTGATGAAGGTGGTAAGGTCATTCGGACTGACTGTCTCGACAAATGTTGCCCCACTTGCACGACAGATTGCCTCGAGTGATACTGCCGGGGTTGCAACGCCACATGCCGTAAGGCCGGTTGTCGGGTTTGGCTGGTGACCGGTCATCGCGGTGATCCGGTTATCAAGGATGACCACCGTGATATTTGCGCCATTGTAAACGGCATTAATGAGGCCCTGAATTCCGGTATGAAGGAAGGTTGAGTCACCGATGGTGCAGACGATATCCCGTGTCTCTCCAGCAAGTGACATCCCAGAAGCTATCGTTATGGAAGCACCCATACAGATGGTGGTATCAACCGTCCCCAGCTGAATTCCAAGGGTATAACATCCGATATCACTCGGGAATATTGCATCACGAAATACCTTTTTCATCGCATACATCGCGGTCCGGTGAGCACACCCGGCACAGAGGATGGGTGGTCGGACTGGAAGTGCGGCAGGTTTTTCTGCCGGCTGATACGTGATCGATGTTTCAAATCCTGCAGCATTCAGGTAACCGGAGACCCGGTCAGGTGCCATCTCTCCCTCGTACGGGACATGACCAGATAGTTTTCCATACACCGGAATCGTCCCGCAGACCTGTCGTGCGACCTCTTCGATGACCGGTGAGAGTTCCTCAATTACCATCACCTTCTCATGCCGGCTGATAAACTCCCTGAGCCACCCTTCATCGATTGGGTATGCACCGATGGTTGCGACAGAGACATCCGGCCCGATGACCTCCCTGACATACGATGCTCCGACACCGCCGCAGATGACGGCTGTCTTCCCCTTTATCTCAAATCGGTTATACCCAAGTTCTACCAGTCGTTTCTGCAATGCCGGCTGTTTCTGGTTCAGTTTCTGGTGGAGAATTCGGGTGTGCGCGGGAATGACCACATACTGTCCGGCATCTTTCTCAAATGAGGCGGTCCGGTCAGATACAACAACCTCCCCCATATCCACATCACTTTTTGAGTGACAGATGCGGGTAGTGGGACGGAACAGGACCGGCAGGGAGAACTCTTCAGAGAGGGCAAATGCATCCCGCACCATGTCATGAGCTTCCTGCAGGGTTGAGGGGTCCAGACAGGGGATCCGTGCAAACCGTGCATAGCACCGGCTGTCCTGCTCATTTTGTGATGAGTGGGCAAAGGGATCGTCAGCGCTCAGAATGACAAAACCGCCTTTTGTCCCGGTATATGCCGATGTCATCAGGGGATCTGCTGCAACATTCAGACCCACATGCTTCATTGTGCAGATCGCCCGGAGGCCACACCATGACGCCGCAAGTGCCTCTTCAAACGCTACTTTCTCATTTACTGACCATTCAACCTTGCAGGCGCGGTCAGGGTCCATCCGCAGGGTATCAATCACTTCAGATGAAGGAGTACCCGGATACCCGCAGGCGACATCGACGGCTGCTTCAAGGCAACCGTGTGCAATCGCCTCATTTCCTAGGAGATAGTGAACAACCATATAGAAACCCGGATCTGATTCTCTATGTATGTTGCCTGTTCTGGTATGAGTCATGTTCTGTTCTGCTCATGATGACCATTCGAAAAATTTCACAAGTTTTATTAATGAGTGGGATCCACCTGATAAGAGCCTCGGGCCCGTAGCATAGACAGGTGGTGCACCCGGCTGATAACCGGGAGGTCATGCGTTCGAATCGCATCGGGCCCATTTCTGTTTTATGTCATCTCTACCGTTCAATTCAAAGAACCAACACATTCTTCTCATCGCTCTTGTCGGGATAGGGCTTACCGTTCTTTTGTATTTCATCAACCAGCAGATTCTGGCTGGTATTGTCATAATCATCACCGGGACCCTGCTCCTTGGTGTAATGATCTCCGTTGATGCTGCAAAACATGCCCGACCGATTATCATAGCTAATCTGTCCCCAAATCACCGTGAGATAATTCTTGAAAATGCGGGAACATGTGCTGCAGAAAAGTTGGAGATCGCTGCGGCAGATATCGATGAACCCTGGCATGTAGAACGCCTTGAGCCTGATACTACGACCTGCCTGACGCTCCCGAAGATGGTCCAGTCACTTATCGTGGAAGTGACGTACCAGGTTCAGGATAATCCACGAAGAAGCAAAGCGTTCAGCCTGGGGAAATTTGAGCAGGAACAGGATCCGTTCAAACCAATGTTCCCGTTGTTCGGGTATAAAGGAAAATAGCCGATCAGGCTATGATCGGATAAAATTCAGCGTTTTTTCAAGTGCTAACAGCAGTTCTCCCTGGTTTTGCATGTACTGCTGCATTGCTTTGTATAACATGAACATGGCCTCATACCCGTAGAGGTCAATGACCTGGCGTGGTGTAATCTCTGCAAGATATGAGTCGATGACGAGATCATCAGCACTATACATGATCTCATAGAATCTGCCGTCCTCTCCCAGAAGACAGAACTGGTCCTGAACAGCCCGGGACATGTTATCCGGCCGGTATGGCACCGGGTCGGTACTCTTTCCCAGGATTATCATCTTTTTTGGATAATGCCGGGGATCATAAATCTCACCCTGGTTGTCTTTCTTTCCTTTTTCAAGAAGTTCTATACCGGTTTTTGCGATGACTCCGGTCACCTGTGCTGCCATTCGATTCAGGAGTTCTGCATCCAGGTTCCGAATCTCTTCTGAATAGGCACCTAGTGAGGCGTCATGCAGGTTTATTACTTCAATCAGCCGGTTAAAACCCTGTTCAATAATCTCTTCCATGGTGAGTATACAGGTCATCCGGACAGGCAAAGAACCGTCTGATCAGTCTCTGACCCGTTCACCGATGAGATAATGGGGAGTAGAACCGGTAATCCTCACGATGCAGGGTATTCCCAACTGAGAGTCTTCCCTGATTACGACCCCTTCATACCGTTCAGACCGTGCCATAACTGAACCTGGTTTGAGTTCCTCTGTCGGAGTCACGCTCATCACCGTTCCGGTCTTCTTCTCATTGGCTCTCTGAAACATGGCATAGGTTTCATGGATGATGGCACGCGACCGTTCCTTTCTGATCCGGTCAGGGAGTTCATGTTCGCGGGTCATGCCGGTTCCAGGCCTCCATGAGTACCGTGTCACATTCACCATCCCTGGTGAGAGGTGTCTGATGAGATCCCTGGTCTGCTTATGGTCGTCATCTGTCTCACCAGGAAACCCGGTGATGATATCGGTTGCGATGGTAATATCCGGCATTTCTGATCTGAAGATATCAATGATAGACTGAATATCGGCCACCTGGTATCCGCGTCCCATAAGGTCAAGCACACGGTCGGACCCTGACTGGATGGGCAGATGAAGAAATGAAAAGAACGGACCCTTTTTCATGGCCTGTGCAACGTTTCGTGCAATCGGTTTCAGGGTCGCCGGGTTCATCATCCCTAACCGGATTCGTGCGGTATCTGAAAGGGGGGGAAGGTTCTCAAGAAGGGTGGCAAGGGTCCACTGACTGGTGTCACACCCATATGCCGAAAGGTCCTGTCCGGCCATGCGGATCTCAACCGCTCCTCCCCTGACACATCTGGCAATGTGTGCGTGAATCTGTTCCGGGGGAATGCTTCGTATTGATCCCCGGGCACAGCGGGTGATGCAGTACCGGCAGGATCCCACACATCCCGGTCCGATCTGCACTACAGAAATCATGCCTTCATGGAAATAGGGGACTATGGCTGCTGCCCGGTGAATTGAATCTGGATGTATTGCTTTCACTGAGGGGAAGTTTTGGAGATGGGCAGGTAGTGCCAGCGGAAGGCACCCGGTCACATACACCTCGCGGCCCGGGTATGATGCTATCTCTTTGATCATCTTTCGTTCGGTAGAACCGATGACGATGCAGGTATTGATGACAATGACCTCAGCCAGTGCCGGGTCGGTGACGATCATCGATCCCCGGTTTTTCAGAACCGATGCCAGGAGATCAGAATCCCCGAAATTATATGCACACCCAAAGGTCCGGATACATACAGGCCGTCCGGAAAATGCCTCTTCCCATTGGCCGTCCGGTTCAAACGTGTTGTTTATGACTTTTTCAGAGCTGGAATCTGGGCTGCTCATCGACAATTGCACTCACCATTCAGGAACCAAACGGCTTAAAACATATTCTGCATATATGTAGGCAATGGTCAGAATCGGGCTCCTCGGGTGCGGTAATGTAGGCAAAATTATTGCAACCCATCAGGATGGATTTACGGTTGAGGCGCTTTTTGACCGCCTACCGGACCATGCAGAGGAACTTGCCCGCATCTGTGGTGCTCCTGCATACGCTGATTTTCAGGAGTTTATCTCGCAGGATTTCGATATTTGCGTGGAGGCTGCATCGGTCCTTGCGGTCAGGGAATATGCTCCGAAGGTTCTTGAAAACAGAAAAAATATTCTTATACTCTCCGTTGGTGCCCTGTCTGACTCCTCTTTCAGAAATACCCTCCTTGATGTGGCACGGGCCAAAGGGAAAAAGATCCATATCCCGAGTGGTGCCATTATGGGACTGGATAACCTGAAAGTCGGACAGATAAGCAGGATAGATTCGGTCCTTCTCAGAACCACAAAAAGCCCGGAGAGTCTTGGGATGCAGGTCAGCACACGCACCCTTGCATTTCGTGGCAAGGCGAATGAGTGTATCAAACAGTTTCCAAAAAATATCAACGTATCAGTCGCACTTTCTCTTGCCGTGAATCATGATGTTGAAGTGGAGCTCTGGGCAGATCCTGACGTAGATCGAAATATCCATGATATCGAAGTCTCCGGAGAATTTGGGGAGGCAAGTATCAGGATTGTAAATCATCCAAGTCCTGACAACCCTGCAACCAGTTACCTTGCAGCCCTTTCAGTGCTCTCACTTCTGAAAAATCTTGACAGCCCCCTGGTGATTGGATCGTGATGAGCCGTAATCTCATTGCAGATATCCTTCGTCTGAAGTCTGAAAAAAGGGCACTTATTCTGGCACATAATTACCAGCTTCCCGAGATTCATGCCGTTGCAGATGTAATCGGTGACAGCCTTGAACTGTCTCTTGCAGCACGAAAAGCAACAGAACCAATACTTGTTCTCTGTGGTGTCAGGTTCATGGCAGAGACTGCCCACATCCTGAACCCTGATAAAAAGGTCCTGATGCCGGATTTGGAGGCCGGATGTCCGCTGGCAGACTTCTTAACGCCGGAGATAATCCTGAAGGCAAAAGAGCAGTATCCGGATGCTGCAGTGGTCGTATACATCAACAGTACTGCGGCATGTAAGGCGGTTGCTGATTCGGTCTGCACATCCGGGAATGCGGTACGGATAGTAAAATCTTTACCGCATAAACAGGTCATATTCGGGCCTGATACAAACCTTGCCTCATACGTCCAGTCGGTACTTCCTGATAAGGAGATAATTCCAATTCCGGAGGGAGGTCACTGCTACGTGCATATGCGGTTTGATGCTGAAGATCTGCAGGAAGTAAAGACAACCGGCATCGCGGTTATGGCTCACCCGGAATGTCCGGCGGAAATACGAGATCTTGCCGATTACATCGTCTCAACCGGTAAGATGGCTGAGATTGCAAAAACCGGATCTGCATGGTATATCTGCACCGAAGCAGGAATGCTTGACCGGCTCTGTGATCTCTGTCCGGATCAGTCCTTCATTGGCAGGGAGGATGCAGTCTGTGCTGATATGAAAAAGACCACCCTTCCCGAACTGCTCAGATGTCTGCATGATCTCTCCGGGGAGGTGACGGTGCCTCCAGACGTCATGGAAGGAGCACGGCGGTCTCTTGAATACATGATCAGTGTGCCATGAATAAACTCCCCGATATACCGCTCTCCCGCCTTATTGAATATATAGAAGAGGATTGTCCGTTTGGAGATGTCACCTCTGAAGCGGTAATACTGCCACAGGTCTGCACCGCGGTGATCTCGGCACGGGAATCCCTTGTTCTTGCAGGTCTTTCTGAAGTCACCCGCCTTTCTGAATGGTATGGACTTTCTGTCTCGACAGCATGTTCAGATGGAATATGCCACCATGCAGGGGATGTAATCGTCACCCTGACCGGTCAGGCTCACACCATCCTTCTTCTGGAGCGAACCCTGCTCAACATTCTCGGGCGGATGAGTGGCATTGCGACAAAAGCCAGAAGAATGCAGGATCTGGTATCTGCAATCAATCCTGGCTGCCGGATTGCTGCAACCCGGAAGACTGCTCCCGGACTTCGCCTGATGGATAAAAAAGCCGCGATGATTGGCGGGGCTGATCCTCACCGGTTCTCCCTGTCTGATGCGGTTTTAATCAAGGATAATCACCGGGCACTGGTCAAAGTGGATGAGGCTGTCAGGCGGGCAAAGGCTTTTTCAGCCTATCACCGGATTGAGGCAGAAGCAGATACCATCGATGAGGCTCTGATGATTGCCCGGGCAGGGGCGGATATTATCCTTCTTGACAACATGACTCCTGACCAGGTCTCAGAGGTCATCTCCCTCCTTTCTGAGAACGGACTTCGGGAGAAGGTAATTATCGAGGTATCTGGGGGGATTACCGAAGATACCCTGGCATTGTATGCAAGCCTCCCCATAGACCGGATAAGTATGGGGATGCTCACCCACACGGTCATCAATGCAGACTTCTCTCTGGATATCATGAAAGAAGGCTGATGTCCCTGCCATCTTCAACAGATATCTCCTCTTTTCCTTTCCAGTGCTGAACGGTGCCGATTATCCTGATCGAAGATCCGGTGGTGATTTCAGGAATATCTCCTGCCGATGCCGGAATGAATACGCTGACTCCTGATACGTCCATGATGACACTTCCACCCTGGGCATGATACACCTCTCCTGCTATTCCTTCCCACCTGACCAGCGTCCCATCTGCCATTCCTGCCTGATATTCTGTTGCGAACTGTTCTTTTCCCATACTGTCCAGCATGAGAGTCCCGGCAAGACACACCAGGGTAACAAGGATGAGGATACCAATGGCTGTCTTCTCCTGGCTATGAAGCACAAGCATTTCCTACAGGTTTCTTCTGCTCCCCTATGAGCCCTCGGGAACAGGAGTGACCAAGAGCCTTTGATATGATCACTTGCAGATAGAATAAGGAATGAATACCCTCCTGATCTTCCTTATCGTGATGGTGGCAATATCTGTTATCGGGTTCAGATTTAAACTGCCACCATTTTTCACCCTTGTCGGGGGAGCAATCGCCTTCGGTCTGATGATCGGGACCGCTCCTGACACGGTATTTCAACAGGTTGCGATGGGATGTGCCAGTATCTTTAACAGTCTTGGTATCCCCATCCTTGCCGGGTCGGTTATCGCGAAATATCTTGCCGAGCAGGGCCTTATCCAGCAGATCGTCTCTGACCTTCGGACCCTGTTAAAGCGACCGCCTACCCTGGCCGGAATTGCAGGATACCTAATCGCAGTTCCTTCCACCTGTCCGATTACTGCGTTTATTATCCTGACGCCGGTTATCGAGTTCTTTACGTCAGATGAACGAAAGCGGTCACTCCTCATTTATATTGTCGCCATCGGTTCTGTCCTCGGGGTCGCCTATGTATACCCGACTCCGGTCACCTACACCCTCTTTGATGCGTTAGCACCTGACTACTCTCCCCTCATCTACAACCTGGTTGCAATTCCCCTCTCATTGCTCTTTGTCGGGTCAATGATCTGGTATGTCAGGAGGCAGTGTGACTTTGCTGACATCACCCATGAGCAGATTGGATACAAGCGGGAAGAAGGGACCCTTCATCTCCGGGCATGGGCACCATTTCTGGTAATCCTTCTTGCCATCCCGATTGGGTATCTCCTTCTCGGACTCACCCATGCAGGCCTCCTCCAGTTTATCATGCTTGCGGGAATGGCAACCGCGGTAGCCACTGCGAAGCAGGAGGTCAGGTGGAGTGGCTGGGTTCTTGGAGCAAAACATGGTGGAGTCGTCATCTTTGATATCTGTGGAGCAGGGGCCCTTGGATATATCATTCAGCAGAGCAGTTTTCCGGCTGATGCATCAATCCTGCTCGCAACGTCCCTGCCAATATTCCTCTTCCCGTTTGTCCTCGCCGCTCTGATTCAGACTGCCCAGGGGTCAAGGATTGTTACGTCATACCTGACTGCCCAGGTCCTTGCAACGACGGTCATCCCCTCCATGTTAAACCCCCTGGCCCTGTTCCTTATGATCATCGGTGGTGCGGGCCTGATCTGTTTCGTAACTGATCCCTATTTCTGGCTCTTACACCGGACAACCGGAGACGATGTTAAAACGGTGTTCAAACGGTATACTCTCCCACAGATTCTCTTTGGTATCGTAACCTATCTGGTAGCCCTGATCATCCAGTTCCTGATGCCGGTCAGGTGACCATCCCTTTTTTTCCTTGAAGTATATGAACAAAGAGTCTCAGATGATTTTGCATGTGTTATCACCGGACAATACTCCCGGTCATCTTTGGTCTCCTTGTAGTGACCCTGCTGTGCACAGGATGTCTGGCAAGTGAGGAATCACCTGAAATAGCATATTCAGAAACAGCATCTCCTGAACTCGCCTGGATCACCACGTCTATGACTGATGTAGCAACAGGGGAGCGGTTCTCAATAAAAGATCTTGCTGAGCAGGGAAAGCCGGTCATCATCCACAGTTTTGCGGTCTGGTGTCCGGGCTGTTCGATGCAGCTTCTGGAATCTACAAAGCTTCAGACCGCATATCCGGATAAGTATACTGTTGTGGCACTGGATGTTGATCCAAATGATAATGCCGCAAAAGTGAAGCGTCACCAGGAGTCGAATCACTTCAAAGGGATATTCACCGCTGCTCCGACTGATGTGACCCGCAGCCTGATCAATGCCTATGGACCGGGGTTCATCCAGTCTATCCCCCAGACTATTATCATCTGTGACAGGACTGCAACCTACCTTGAAGACGGCGTCTTTAGTGCAGATGTCCTGAAGCGGGCACTGGACGAACTCTGCATATAATCCATGGATATCACACCAGAAACCTGGGCCATCTCCTTTTTGGCAGGCCTCTATACGCCGCTTGGAGCCATGTGTGTCCTGCCACTGTACCCGGGATACCTGGCATTCCTTGCCGGGCGAACAAAGACGGGGGGGAGCAGAACACTCACCCTGGGCCTTGCCGTGACGGTGGGAGTGCTGCTGGCGATGTTCTCGTTTGGCCTGCTTTTTGTTGCGATTCTCAAAATGTCCACCGGGGATGTTATTGAGATACTCGGGCCGGTCATTTATGGTATCCTTGCGATCATGAGTATTGCCATGATTGCCGGTTTTGATATCAGCAGATTCTTCCCCATGATCTCAACGCCGGTTGGAAAAACTCCCTATATCACTGCCGTTCTGTTTGGAGCATTCTTCGGGCTGGTGGCTCTTCCCTGCAACCCTGGATCGATTATCCTGCTCTTTGCAATATCCGCGACAACTGCAGATTTTATCGCGAATTTCGTCAATTTTGTCCTCTTCGGGATTGGGATGGCAAGCCCGCTTCTGTTCCTTTCAGCCCTGTCTCTTGAGAGGAGCAGAACATGCATCCGGTTCTTTACCGCCCATCACCTGCTCATTAACCGGATAGCCGGGGTGTTGATGCTGATGGTTGCCCTGTATTACCTGGTCTTCGTGTTCCTGAAAGAGCATCTCTGATCACCGGTGATGCCGGCGGTAGAGGAGTATTAAAAAGATCAATACTCCTGCAAGGGTGACCATCTGGATAAACCCGGCATCGCTTCCGGGAAGGCCCCGTGATGGTCGTCTCTCTTTTTTTCCGGCCCAGTCAAGTAGAAAGACGGAGGCAAAGTATGATGCAGCATCACGGCTTCGGATGATGACACCCGCCTCTCGGTTAAAGCAGGCTGAGTTCTCATTCCAGTTCATGCTTGATATCAGAACCGAATCATCTGCGACCACCCCCTTGGTATGGACCTTTAAAAGACCGGTCTTCTCCGGGTAGAGGACCTGTGCCTGAAGGGAGATGTTCTCTTGTGCGGCAAGGGTTTTCAGGCGGGTAACCATCTCATCATTGTCATTCTCCCCCTCGATGTTGTAATAATATCCGTCCAGCAGGATTCTCACATCTACGCCCCGTCGTGCTGCATCTATTGCTGCTGCGAGAAACGGGTTGGTCCCGTTCTTTGGGTATTCGGTGATGTATGCCTGCTGTATCCATACCCTGCTTTTGCTTTCATTGATCATATCTGCGATCAGGATGCTGGTATCCGGAGAGAAGACCGGGGTTACTACTGCTCCGGAAAATGACTGGGGAGAAAATACGGGAGAGTATGGAGTTGTCACGGGTGCGTCGGTGATGCCGTCCCTGCCGACTGCGATGTTTACTCCCGGCCCGTCAAAATCACCGCGGAAAACGTCCGTGAAACAGGATGCAATATTCTCCGAGTCGAGAACCACTCCCCATCCCCGGTTTCCGGCAAACCCGGCATGAGGGAATGAGTGTTCCTTGAAGTTTTCAGTTGTCAGAAACACCCGGCTGCTATCTGTAACGAGATATTTTGCATGGTCATACCGGTATGGAGCATGATCTTCCCCGGTTCCTTCCATGACTCTGACATCCGCACCAGACTGAATCAGATCGTATATGACCGGGAACTCCTCTGGTGGAATGCCTCCGACCGGCCCGCCTTCAAGAAGTACTGATACCGCCACACCCCGCCGGCTTGCATCACAGAGGAGCTGTGAAAGACCCGGGTCCGTGAATTCATAGACATTGAGAAGAATGGAT
Organism: uncultured Methanospirillum sp.; assembly: GCA_964458045.1. Taxonomy (GTDB): domain Archaea; phylum Halobacteriota; class Methanomicrobia; order Methanomicrobiales; family Methanospirillaceae; genus Methanospirillum. The sequence goes on along the minus strand of CAYWHV010000010.1, from coordinate 8,819 downwards.
CTCTGTGCATTTCTGATGATATCTTCCAGAA
>CAYWHV010000010.1:0-8688 GCA_964458045.1 uncultured Methanospirillum sp. | reverse complement strand
TGACCCCATACCTGTTTGTACTGTTCACCGTTGCGTGCTATGGTACAGGACCCGGACCCGGGATTTGAGGGAGAAAACGTGATGGTCCCTTCACCGTCTGATATGGCACAAGATCCGGGAGCCTGATCCCAGCCTATGGTAATGTATTCATCCTCATCCCCGTTCATCCAGGTATCCGGATAAATTTCAAGGAAATATGGGCCGGCAGATATGGGCGCCACAAGCATGCAGATGACCAGGAGAACGGGGATGGGATACATGGGGATCAGGGTTTATTGGTCATCGGTACATGAACGTACTGCATTGTGATCAGCCAGGATCAGGCATTGGTACTCAAGATCGGGGGCAGTCTGATTGAGCATGCTCCCATGATTATCAGGGTTATCAGGGAGAGCGGGAGAAGTATTTTGGTTATTCCTGGCGGCGGAATTTTTGCTGATGTCGTCCGTCAGAAGGAGATTTCAGATACTGCAGCGCATTTCATGGCTATTGCGGCAATGGATCAGTATGGATGGCTCCTCTCCTCGTATGGACTGCCGGTGACGAGGTATCCGGTGATACGCGAATTTCCGGCAATTCTCCTCCCCTATGGTCATCTGATGGAGACTGATCCGCTTCCTCATTCCTGGGATATCACGTCAGATACCATCAGTGCCTCCTATGCCCGTCTGCTTTCAGTGCCCCTCGTGATTTTAAAATCACTGGACGCTATAAGGACATCTGACGGGCCGGTAGCTGCACTAAGGCCGGGAATGGTAACAGAGGATCTTGATCCTGCTTTTGTTTCCTATGTTACTGAGCATCAGGTCCGGGGTTTTATACTCCGGGGATCTGATCATGCGAGACTTGCCGGCTTTCTCAGGGGTGAGGAGGTTATGGGGACACGCTTTGGCGCTACCATTTAAGGTGTTGATGAATAAACCAGATAAGCAGCTTTTTGGAAGTCTGAATATGAGTATAACTAACTGCACATCATGTAATGGCCCAATGGCAGAAGAGGGCTCTGTAGAGTTCGGCTGCCCGGCATGCGGGGCCACCATTCGCCGGTGCTACCGGTGCAGAGAACAGAGCGTTGAGTACATCTGCCCGACCTGCGGCCTTCGGGGACCATGAGATCATGGGAGACGTAGCGCTTATCATCAAAGTGATGCCGGAATCACCCGAGATCAACCGGGACCAGATCGTTGCGGCCATAAAGGAGAAATTCCCCCGTGTTCAGGACATACGGGAAGAACCCATCGGCTTTGGACTTGTTGCATTAAAAATCGCGCTGGTCGTGCCAGATGCAGAAGGACAAACTGAAGGAATAGAAGAGGCACTCAACTCCATCGAGGGTGTTGAACGTGCAGAGATCGTAGAATCAACTCTTGTTTAAATACAAGAAATTTTTTGTAAATCGTTCAGGGGATTTTCCTATTCTTCCCCATTCTCAAGTGCAGTAAAGACTTCTTTTGTAATTCTTCGGATCTTTTCAACAGACATCTGGAAATTTCGAACTTCAAGCGGCTCTATCCGTATTGGAACCGGATATGCTCCACTCCGGTTAATCCGTACCGGCACACCAATGCACACGTCACCGATGTTATGGACTTCCGCTTTGATATATGCTGAAACAGTCAGGATTCGATCTTCATTTCCCAGTATTGTCCGGACAAGGGTACCGATAGCTTCACCTGGTCCCCACACCGTTGCACCCTTTGAGGCGATGATACGCTGACCAGAGCATTTCACCTGGGTCATGATCTCATCAATTGGTACTCGGGCGAAACTGGGCAGGTTTGAGATCTGTATGCCTCCAATGGTCGTTGCAGACCAGAGTGGCACCATGCTTTCACCATGCTCTCCGATGATACGGGTGTGAACTTCACTGACATGGACTTTAAAGAACGAGGCTATCGCGGATTTCAGTCGCATTGAATCCAGGTGTGTCCCGATTCCAAAGACTTCATTTGACTTCTTTCCTGAATATTTCAGGGCGACATGAGTCATGATGTCTACCGGATTTGTGATCATGAGCAACAATGCATCCGGTGCGATTATGGCGATTTTTTCAGCGAAATCTTTTACAATTCGTGCATTTTCGAGCGCTAGATCATTTCGTGTCTGATGAGCCTTGCGAGGGACGCCTGCAGTAAAGACGATTACATCCGATCCTTTCAGGTCCTCAATCGAGCAGCTCCAGCTGACGCTGCTGTCAGTCCCGGTTGCAGCAAATGAATCAATGAGATCGCGAGCGATACCCTCAAGAATCCCTTCAGAACCTGGTCTGCCATAGAGCTGTACCTCATTCACATACGGGATACGTGAGATTGAGAGTGCTGCATACTGGCCCACCTTTCCGGTTGCACCAACAATCGCAACTTTTGCCATAAGAATCAGAATATTGGGGACATGTTATCGGTCGATCGGTCATTGCAGCCTTTTCCAAGGGTTTCCTTCTCCACCCCGCAACCCCATGGGCGCCGAATGTTCACGGTAAGTCTGCTCCCTTCCGGGCCTGAACCGGTCCCCGCGACAACAGGTCGTTCCTTCCTCCGAAGGTATGATACCTGGCCATCGACCTCACAGGACAGGGTTTCTACGTCAGAAACACGACAGATACAGGCCGTATGTACCAACCTTCCTCAAACTTCGCCCCCTGCATTCCGACGATTTCAGGTCACAAGTGACGCCGATCCACCCGGGCTAGTCCCCATAATTATGCTGCATCTACGGAATAAAAACTTCCCCTCCAATTTTTTCCTTCCATGCTGTCAGAAACGGATCATTTTTCCGAAATGACTCTTTATCAAAGGGATCGAATGCCGTCAGTCGTTTTCCTTCAGGTAGATCAACCCCCAGGAATTCGTATGATCCATTGTAGAGCTGAATATTGATTCCTTTACCAGTGGCGGTGCAGATGAGAGCAGGATCTCCTGTCCAGACCGGAGGTCGCTTTGTGATGTCCTCGCATATGGTGATCGATGTAATTCCCAGTTTTTTCTGGTTTACCCTGATTGTCTGAATGGCACTCCAGACTGATGCATGCCAGACATCACACATGACGATATTCGGGACACCAAATAGTGCTGCCGTGATGCCGAGTGTTCCTGGTCCTGCACAGGCATCGATGAATACATCCGGATGCAGCCGTCTGACATGCTCCTCAACCGTGACAACCTTGGGATCGATACCTTTTGGAAATTCAATATGCATATCAGCCTGTTTCTTGATGACAACCACAGGCCCTTTGCCACAAAGAAAGATGTCGGCCCTGACATCACAACCGCAGAGCAACATGCCTTCATGTATTGAGGGTTCCTGCCCGCTGGTAACGTCACCCGGACCCGGGATTTCATGGGCATGATAGACGATACCCAGGAGTTCAGGGACTTTCCTGTATACCATATCAGCAACCGGTGCCGGGATGAGATCAGAGATTATCAGAAGAGAACGGGGGGGAAGCATCGGAGGACGGCGAAGAAAGAGACCGGGGGAGATGAGTGGTGTGCCGATGGATGAGAGGGGTTCGCTGCCATGGAATATTCCTTCTTCATGCAGGACCTGGTAGATGTCTGCCATCACATCATCGATAAACCGCCGGTTACACTGGCATGGACCGGGGATGACCTCCCCTGAAGAGACTGGTCTGTCTTTTAGCCGTGGAAGCGGGTTACATTGAGGACAGGGTGCAAAAAACTGCGAGGGTCGTGAAGTGATATCTCCAGGACAGATGATATGGTCCTCACCACAACAGGAACACTTCATTGAAGTAACATAATCATCTGTACTTAAAAATACAGGTCATGGGCCTGATGCGATTCGAACGCATGACCGCCCGGTTATGAGCCGGGCGCTCTCACCGCTAAGCTACAGGCCCAAAAAATGAGACGCCGCCAACAGGACTCGAACCTGTGACAAACTGGTTAACAGCCAGTCACTCTACCAACTGAGTTATGGCGGCTCAGATGTGCTCTAATACGTATGAGGTAATTATTAATAAATCTGATGGTAGGCAGTCGACATAATTCAGGGCTGCTTCATCATGCTTACAATCCGGATAATCTCGTCAATATCATCATTCAGATGCATGAACATCTCTTCTGCTTTTGGTGTCACGATAGCTCCGGCACTTGAGGCGCGAATATAGCCACTGCTCTCGAGAACCCGGAGTGAATACCGGATCCGGTGCTGGGGGACACTTAAAAGTTCTGATAATTTGATGATACCGATGGGCTGGTGACCTGCAACAGCCCGAAGAACCTCGATATGACGTGATGCGAGGCCGATGTCTTCCTGGATCTTCTCAAGCATCGAAGTTTCTGCCCCTCCATCAGGCATGATCACTCAGCCATGCTTTTGTTTTGTGATAATTCCGTGTGAAGATCACGGTCAGAATTACTGCCAGGACAAGGCTGATTACTGCTCCCGGAACTCTGTATGCCTCTGGAAAGAGAAAGAACGCAATCGGTACCAGTGCAAAAAACAGAATAACTCCGTTCAGTATAACGGTAAGGTGCCAGAATCGCCACCTGAACTGCTCTTTCGAAGCATCATCCATTATAAATACATCACGTTTCGCGTAAAAGTACTTGTGGTCTGACTCAAAACCTGTATGAGATGGACAGCCTGGATGACCTGATCAGGGGTGCCGGCGCAGCCGTATACTGCCTGCATGCATCATCGGAGAATGCAGCGATGCGGCACATGACCCGGTTTGTAACCCATGATCCGGTCACAATACTCAAAAGACCAGATAACCTCCCCCTTATGATAGTTCCCCAGATGGAAGCCGACCGTGCCATGAGAGAATCTCCTGCTGAAGTCCTGACCCGGCAACAGGCAGGATACCTGGAGATTTTTGAAAACGAAAAAGATCCCTGGAAGATCCAGGCTGAGATGATCCACCGGCTTTCCAGTGGTCCCTACCTTGTTCCTCCTGATTTCCCAACCGCTCTTACCCGTGCTCTTGAGCCATATAACACCGTATATGTAGATTCATCCTCCAGCCTTTCCGCTCATCGCGCCATGAAGACTCCTGAAGAGATTGGATGGATCACCGGTGCACAACGGGCTGCAGAAGCTGCGATGGATAAGGCTGTCAGCATGATACGGCATGCAGACATCCGGTCAGGGGTGCTCTGGCATGAAGATGCTCCCCTCACATCAGACCGGGTCAGGCTTGAGATGAACAAGATTATGCTGGCCTATGACTGCACCGCAGAGGATACCATTGTGGCATGCGGGCCGGAGACTGCAATGCCTCACTGTACCGGGAGTGGAGAGATCAAAGCACATGAACCGATTGTGATTGACGTCTTTCCCCGTGACAACAAAACCGGATACCATGCAGATATGACTCGGACAGTCAGCCGGGGAGAGCCCTCCGGAAAGGTGGCTGAACTCTATGAAACCGTGAAGGATGCCCTGCTCATGAGTGAAAGAATGGTACAGGAAGGGGTGACCGGAGCAGCATGTTACCAGGCAGTGCGTGACTTTTTTGCTGAACTTGGATACCCGTCAGATACGGAAGGGTTCATTCACAGCCTTGGTCATGGTGTCGGCCTGGAGATACATGAGCAGCCCTCCCTTTCAGGAATGGGAGGAGAATTACAGGCAGGGCATGTCATCACTCTTGAACCCGGCCTCTATTACCGGGACACTGGTGGTGTCAGGATTGAAAATCTGGGAGTTGTGGAAAAGACCGGTTTTTCAAGAATTACGAATTATCCCCTGGAGATGGTTTTGTGAAAGAAGAGATATTTGACCGGTATATGCAGGCAGGAGCAGCAGCGAAGAAAATCCTGTCTGAAGGAGCACAGCGGATACAGGTTGGCGTTTCACTCCTTGATGTGGCAGATTTTGTTGAGAATTCTATTCTGGAAGCGGGTTTTGGTATTGCTTTTCCGGTAAATATCTCCCTGAATGAAGCAGCGGCTCATGACACTCCCTCACCTGATGATACCAGGACCTTTGCAGAGGGAGACATGGTGAAACTGGATCTTGGTGTCCACCTGGACGGGTATATCGCTGACACGGCCTGCACCGTTGATCTCGGGGATCAGCCGCTCCTCTGTGAAGCATCAATTGTCGCGCGTGATGCTGCCATTGCAGCGGTCAGACCTGGTGTGACTATTGGTGCTCTTGGAACCCTCGTTGCACACGAGATAAAAAGCCGGGGGTTTTTGCCGGTTGCAAACCTCACCGGTCATGGATTAGATCAATACTGTCTGCATAAAGGCCCGAATGTCCCGAATATTCCGGGGTCCGGTGGTGCTGTTCTTGAAGAGGGAATGGTCCTTGCAATTGAACCGTTTGCAACGACCGGTACCGGGTTTGTACATGATGGAAGAAGAGAGGAGATCTTTTCCCAGCTGGTCAGGCGTCCGGTCAGGCTCCCTGCAGCCCGGAAGATCTTAAAGGAAATAGAGGAACGAAATGGGATGCCATTTGCCAGAAGACATGTTCATGTGAAATCAGCAGATCTCGCTCTCTCCCGTCTGATTCATGATGGCATCATCAGGTCATATCCGGTTCTGTCTGATGTTCCCGGCTCATATGTGTCACAGGCTGAACACACCATGATCGTGACCGGTGATGGTTGTATAGTTACTACTGCATGATAGCGATTCTTCAGTAATGAAAACCTAGTATAAGGATTATCGAAATGACCCGTGATGAGGAGATCCTGGACCTGATTGAACTGCTCCTGACTGCCGAGATATTTAACCAGCATTCAAACCTGAACGTCAACGATCTGACGCCGGTTGCTCGTGAAGTGTATGGAATCCATTCCATAGACGGGGAACGGACACCGGTTGTCGTTGCCGAGAGTGCTCTGCAGCGTGTGCTTGGTATTCCTGATGCGCACCTCCGGCTGGATAAGCATCCTCTCACGTTATATGAAGAGTTCGGGCACCGGCTTCGGATAACTTCGCTTCCCGCCGGTCTTACCTGGTTTTTGAAAAACGGCGGGAGGGAACGAATCGAGAAAAATCCCACCCTTGCCTGGTTTGCACGGGAACAGGATCCATCACTGGGCATCACCTATGAGGAGGTCAGGGAAAGAAATCCACGGTTTGAAGACAGCAGGATCTACCTGGACCGCCGGATCTCCCGGATGCTTGCAGAGGATGATAAGCTCAGGTCAGGTATGGATCTTATCATTATCAGTGCACCAGAGGAAGTGGAACAGACGATTGATGATATTATCTGTTCTCCGGATCAGCTGAGCCGGATTGTCAAACTGAAGGTTGCACTTGAGCATCTTGAGTTTCTGAAAACCCGGCGGGTGTATGATATCGGAAAATTGCTCTTCATCGGCCCCCCGGGTACCGGGAAGACCTCCCTTGCGTTTGCCCTGACACGGGTGCTTCATATGCCCATTCTTGAAGTCAGGCTCTCGATGGTTACTTCTCAATATCTGGGAGAGACATCAAAGAACATTGACCGGATTTTTGATGTGGCACGACTGCTATCACCCTGCATTCTCTTCATCGACGAATTTGATTTTCTGGCCAAGAGCCGTATCGGGGATGACCACGGGGCAATGAAGCGGGCCGTGAATGCGCTCTTGAAGAATATCGATCGTATCAGTTTGATTCGGAACAAGGTCCTCCTTATTGGTGCAACAAATCACCCCCAGCTTCTGGATGAAGCAGCATGGCGGCGGTTTGACGAAGTCATCCCCTTTGACCTGCCAGACCTTCCCACCCGTGAGCTTATCCTACGCCGCCTGCTTACTGACTCTGATACACAGGTTGACATATCACAGGTTGCTGAGAAGACCGAAGGATTCTCTGGTGCAGACCTGAAGATGCTGGTCCGTGAGGCAATCCTCTCTGCGCTGACTGACGGGCGGACAGATCTCTCCCTGGAAGACATCACCAAGGGTGAAAACCTCATTAAAACACGGGACGAGCATAGAGCCAGGAACTGGGCCTGATGCAGATCCGAATCCTGGGCTCCGGGGATGCTGTAGGGACGCCGCATGTCGGGTGCAATTGTAAAAACTGCACATATGCACGAGAAGCAGGGATAGAGCGACTGCGGACATCTCTTCTGATCACAAACGAAAACCACCACCTCATTATTGATACAACCCCGGATTTGAGGCGGCAGCTCTTACATGCCGGGTCACCGAAGATTGATGCCGTAATCTGGACCCACGGGCATTATGATCACTTCATGGGGTTTGGGGATTTTTACCGTGTCCAGAGAATTCCTCCGGTGTATGGTGCTCCCCAGGTACTTGCTTCATGCAGCCCGGTCTTTCACTTTCTCATCAGGGAAGAGCGGCCGGTTGAGGTTTACACGCCGTTTATTGCATGCGGGCTTGAGATCACGCTGGTCAGAGTCGAGCATCCGAATATCTACACCACAGGGGTCGTGATATCAGATGGCAGGACCAGAATCGGCTATACCTCAGATACCAATGAACATATCCCCCCGGAGTCCAGAGACCTGTTCCGGGGCGTGGATATGCTCTTCATCGACGGCCTGTTTACAGACTCGTATAAAAAAGTTGAAAAGCACCTCAACTATGAAGAGGCGATAGAACTTGCAAAAGAACTGAAGGTGAAAGATTTCCGGATTGTTCATATGAGTCATGTCATCCCCTTTGATGCACCAGGACAGGGTCGCGACGGGGAAGTATTCAGTTATTAACCTGTTTATGCGCTCTACCTTTATCTGATCTGAACTCTAACA
>CAYWHV010000009.1:0-20301 GCA_964458045.1 uncultured Methanospirillum sp. | reverse complement strand
AGCTGACAGTATAACTGCCAGATTTTGAGTAGACATGGACTGGATTCTGATCATATGACTTAACCGTGTCGCCAAAGTCCCAGAGCCATGATGTCGGGAATCCCTGTGACCGATCCTCGAATTGAACGGTGAGTGGTGGCTCTCCAGAAACTGGATGGGCAATAAACTCCGCCTCGGGCTTTTGCAGGATGGTAATTGTCTCATAATAATAGTCCTTGGCAATGAATGGCAATTCAACCTGGTGGGTCACCTGATAAACACCCGGTGCAGTATAATTATGAGTTGCGTTTCTTGAGATCGCTCCTCTCGGACCATCACCAAAGTTCCAGCCAAATGCAACTCCATCTGTGTTGAGAGACGTATCATTGAAATAAATCTGTACGTCATCTGACCGGAGTATTCCACCAATTCTATCTGCGGTAAACCCTGCTATCGGTTTTTTCGTGACTTCAATGTAATGCTTCTTAGTATTATTGATTCCATCAGGAGCAGCAGCATTATAGGCAGTCAGAGTAATGGTGTAATTTCCAACCTCTGCGAAGTAATGGACAGGCTCACGGGTTGTTGTAATCTCACCATCACCAAAGTCCCAGAGCCAGTCGGTTGGATTATTCAGGGTGAAGTCCTTGAAGGTCACCGGATACTTTGGAGGTACACGAGTCCGATCTGATTCAAATTCCGGCACTGGTGGAATAACAAAAACTGCATCAAGAGTGTGATTCGTTGTGATGTTCGTGAAACAGTACTGATTGTCTTCCCCTACCGAACTGTTATCCACAATTACATCATAGATGGCATTTCCTTTATCAGGGGTGATATTAAAGCACTTTGTACCACCACAATTGACCTTCACAATACCATCATCACCTTCAGGATCAATTACTCCACCATCACTCTGATTTACCAGAATCTCAAAGATTTTAATCTGGAAGTCAGCATGAATGGAGTGATCCTCAGTCACATTTTCAAAGGTATATGAGGATAATGCACCTTTGCTTGAACCATCGACCTGAACATCCTTGATGGTGTAACATCCATCAGGTATAATTGTAAAGGTAAAAGCCTCTCCTCGTGGGACTTCCTGCGGAGTGGATGGACTGATTTTTCCCCCTAATCCTGCGCTTGGAGTTATTGTATAGGCATACCGTGAAAAGGATGCAGAGATGTTGTGATCCTTAGTCACATTATTAAAGCAGTATTGATAGGGGCTGGTCTGGTTCCCGGTATCCTCCCCATCGATAACAACTGAATTGATGAAATAGTTCGTATTTGCGGTGATGTTGAAGCACTGGCTGTTGCCAAAGGTGACATTCACGATGCCTTCCGGCTCAATTATTCCGCCCTCACCAGCGACCGCCTCGATGGTCAGGACGTCAGACTGAAAATTTGCAATTATGTCGTGATCCTCAGTGACAGTAATGTTGTACGGGTTTTCATTTCCTTTTGAAATTCCATTATCAGTAAAATCAGATAACTGGTATCCGGCAAATGCTGTAGCTTTAATAGAGATGTTTTCTCCATAGTAAGCCGAATAATTAGTATAGGGCTTATTGAGCATCCCCCTATTCTCGTCGTTCACCCTTGCATTAATAGTATAGTTTAACTGCTCAAAATACACGTTTAAGGAAATATTTTGCTCTAACGGCATACCACAAACAGGAATTATATCTCCAGTTGACTCCGTCATTGAACTATCAATTTCAGTTTCATTGAAATAGGCATTCACATACCGGTAGCCAGGATCTGCTACTGCCTGATGCCTATGAGTACAACCACGGTATTCAACCCAATATGGAGTAGCTTCTTCTCCACCTTTATCCAAATCAAGAATCTTACCACCTGCTGATGCAACAGGAGTAATTAACACATTATCAGGTCTGAAATAACCCTCTATAATATGATCAGTTCTCATTTGCGATGAAGTAAAGGTGTATGAAGGATTATTGACGTATTTTTTCCCATCTACATACATCTCTTTAAAGTCATACCCATCATCAGCAGTAAAATTGTACTCGGGTGATTCTTCTTCATAGGGATAGTAATGAACACCCGGATAATTTACAGTGCCACCTTTATGAGCAGTTGCATTTATTGCAATTAATTTTATTGAAGAGTTAAGAACCAGGGTTGCATTTTGCAATGTCTTCTCGTGATTATAAACAACAAATGACTGGTTAGAGAAGTCCGGATAAGGTCTTGGGTCTTTTCCATCCCGAAATACCGTGAAATTATGTATGACATATTTGGGATCAACTGTCCGGAGTTCAAAAGGCCATCTTTGACCTGCTTCAATTTCAACATATTCGGGAGTAATTCTGCTATTATCATCCCAAATTGAATGAACATGATATTTCATGAGATCTAATTGAATCGGATCTTCTGACCATTTAGAAGGTCGGCCTTCAAACAATACGGTATCAACATTTATCGATTTTGGGGCAAACATTGGTGGTTGCGCAAAAGTTACATTTTCATAATTGCTTGAGTTTAATTCTACCCAGCATGGTGTTCGAATTGGTTCCTGAGTGCTCTTATTAACTCGTAATTCACCGTTTACATAAATTAATGCACCTTTTAAGCCAGGAATAATTTTTCCTTCGTCATCCACTACTTCAATATTATCTACATTGGTTTCAAAATAAACCTGAACATATTCCTGATCAGGGTCCAGTTTTTCAGATACTATCTTTTTCTCCCCAGCAATAACTTTAAAGTTACCCCATTTATTAGAATAGCCATCAAGGAAGTATTCAAACCAATATTCTCCCTCATATAATTCCATATCAAAGGGAGTAGTTCCAACTAATCCCAATACCGCTTTGATTGGAGGAATAGTATCAGGACTAACAATTTTATTTACTTCAGAAGATACCTCTTCTGCAGTCTTATCCTGTGAACTCAAAATTTTATTAATATTTGATCGCATCTCATCATTTAAAACAAACCCACCATAAATAAAAACCCTGGCACCGGAGGGATCACTCTTGAAAGTAACTATAGCAGAATCTACAATCGGTTCAAGAGAAGCGGAAATTTCAGTTACTTCTCCCCGGTATACCTTAGCAGTAACATTAAATGGATGATATCCCGGTTTCGTGATATTAATAATGTAATCCCCAATTGGCAGAGATTCCAGTGATGCAGGAGTGGCACTATAAATCTCACTGGTTACGTTGGGTATTACTCGTTGCAAAACCAGATTTGCCCCGGGAGGATTTGAATCGATGTGAAGGGCACCATACATTACATCACTCACATTTAATGTAGCATTATACATGGAGTATGATCCAGCAGTAATAGGAAACGGTGCAGTAAACCAGGTATCAAATCCAAATTTTTTCACGAATAATTTGTAGGTCCCCGGCTCTACAAAAAACTCACGAGGCGTAAATCCTGCTGTGTCAAGAACAGTTAAATTATCTTCATCAAGTAACGTATTATTCGTTAAATAAATTTCAGCAGGGTTTTGATTTGAATCCACGTAAATAACAGCCTTTTCTGGAGCTGCCATTGATGCATTTGCCAATAATAAACAGATAAATACACCAATTAAGACAGGAAATAATTTTACCTTCTTCATGATTTGATCTTCCCCTTCCCTTCCACACGAGAATGTCCAGTTTTTCAAGTACCCATTCCCCAATCGGGTGCAACTCGTTACAGGAATTAATCAGGGTTATATTGTTCATCATATATATAGATATCCAAATATCTCTTCTTTCTACTCTATTTGTCATAAGAATTGTGAATAATAACTAGATCTAAAAAAATCGAATCATAGGCTTATTTTTAAAAAAAGGGAATTTTGAAGGAATAATCAAAAATAAAATATTAATTTTATACAACAAAAACATAGGCGAATCGACGAGCCGATTTTGTGCCGTTTTCGTTGCGCACAGTCAGGGTGACTGTATATTGCCCTGGATTCTCATATCGGTGTTTAGGTGCCGGCTCAAATGAGTTCGAACCATCTCCAAACTCCCAGTACCAATCAGTTACATTAGACTGGAGAGGAGTCTTATCTTCGAACTGCACGTCAAAGGGATGTTTACCGCTGTACTGAAGTTCAGGAACTTCGAAGTCAACACCCTGCGGAACGGATTTATTCACAATTACAATTTTCTTCGGAACTGTAGTTGCTTCACGCGGTGGAACTTCCCAATTCCAGGCCGTCATGTTCACAAAATACGTATCTTCTTTCGTGTAGGTGTGAACAATATAAGGGTCGTTTGTCTCCTGAATTTCATTGTCCCCAAAGTCCCATCGCCAGCGAACAGGATTTCCTTCTGAATTGTCAACAAATGAAACAGGAGTGTCAACCACTGCCCATCCACCTGATGGAATCATTGTAAAGTCAGGATTAAGGCCCCTTATAGAGGCTTCATGAGTTTTTGGAACACTACCAAAATCATTTGTTGCAACCACAGTTACAGTATATATCCCAGGTTTCTCATACTTGTGCTTGGGATTATATTCCTGCACTTTTTCCGTTCTATCACCAAAATCCCATTCAATTTTCTTAATGCCCGGCCCTTCTAATTTCGTTATGAAAAATTCAACTATTACTGATGTATTATCTGCAACCGGGGGCCTTACTTCGAAATCAATAGATGGCCAATCTGCCGGAGTGATGTTTACCAGATATTCAGTCCAGTTACTGTCACCATATTGATTTTTAATCGTAAGATTTACCGGGTATTCCTTATAATCGGGGAAAAAATTCACCGGGTCTTTCAGGGACGAATGATTCGCATCTCCAAAATCCCAATACCAGGTAGAGATATTACCAGTTGAGAGATCTGTAAACTGGACACCTACACTTTTATTCATTGGGTATGTATCATTCGGTTTGAAGTTAGCCACAAGTGGTTCAAGTACCTGAATTACTTTTTCATGGTTTCCTCTGGCCTTGGTAGTCGCATTCCAAACAGTCAGGTTCACCGTGTAATTCCCAGCTCCATTAAAAGTATGAACTGGACTAGTCAGATTACTTTTTTCAGTATTATCATCAAAGTCCCATTCCCTATCTGATACAAGACCTGGTGGTAATGACGTGTCTTTGAACTGAACTGTTAACGGGCTTGCTCCAATTGTCCTGTTGGCTGAGAAATCTGCATTAATTCCGGATGACAACGTAATGTACCTTAATAATGGCTCAGGACTCCAAATTGGGACAATTGTAGAGTTTCGAACCTTCAATATAATTGGGTATGTTCCTGGTGATTGATAGGTATGAACAGGATCCTTTGAGGTACTGTTTAATGGTCCATCACCAAAATTCCATTCCCAACTGTCAGGTGAATCAGTTGAAGTATCATTAAATTGGACTTTTAATGGAAATACCCCATAACTTGGCTGATAGGTGAAATTTGGAACAGGTCGTTCGATTATCTGAATCACTTTCTCAGTACTATTTCTCTCTCCGCAGGTATTACCAACAGTGAAATTCACCGTATAATTTCCAGGACGATTATAAACAGTACTTACAGTAATGTCTGGTGCAGTGGTAGAGCCCCCATTATCGAAATCCCAGTGATAATATGTTGCATCATAAACATCAGTTAAGTTATAGGTGAAATTAACTCTGACTTCCTGGTTTGTTGTATTCTGGAACCCCCTCATAGGATCTGCTGTGAAATTCGCATATATCCCAGATATTTGTGTTCGTTTCTTCTCAGATTGACTAATATTATGAGTGACATTTAATGTTGTTAAGGTGATGTTATAGAAACCAGGGAAATTGAAAGTGTGAATTGCATCTCTTCGTGTATCATTGATCGATCCATCATCAAAACTCCAATTATACACATCTGGTTGACTATAACCGGGTAAAGTAGCATTTGTTGTAAAATTATATTGAACTGGAAATACCGGGCGGTTGCAATTGGCGCCAATTGCCGGAGCAGATGAGAAATTTGCCGAAATTGGCATATATGCATTTACATAATAATAACGAGTTGTCTCATTGTGCATCCATGGACTCGTAACATTTAATGTCACATTGTAAAAGCCAGGTGAATTATATGTATGAATCGGATGGTTTAAAAGAACATTCGGAGTGTTATCACCAAAGGACCAGTTCACACCGTTTATATCATCTCCAGTCGAATTATTGAAAAACTGCAGACATAATGGAACCTGACCCTTGGCCTGACCAATGAATGAGCTGATATTCGTACTAAAGTTGGTTACAATACCTTGTTTCGCGACGATTGTAATTTCTCTGGACGTTGAATTATTAACCCAGCCATTTTTAAACAGATATGGAGACCCAGAATCATCCTCAATATCATACGTCCGGTTCCACAAAGTATGATTTACCTGATATGTTCCTGCAGTCGGGAAAATCCCATAACCAGGATTTCCAGTCGTGTTAGCCCATTCTTTCTTAAATTGCCACTCCCAATCAGTTGGTCCATGAGTAAAATTGTCGCTATAGAAAGTAACATTCAAGGGAAGAACCCCGGTTGTTGTTGAATTTGTGAAATTCGCTGAAACCGGAAGATACGCAGTAATATAACCGAATGGGCGGGGTGTAGATTGATAATTATGATGATCCGTACCCGTTCCATTGTATGCTACACACCTAACACCGAACAACCCGGGATCCCGGATAATGCAGGTATAATTCTTTTCTGGCCATGCAATGTCACCAGATATCGCATAAGGATTGTTATTCCTATCAAAAACGGTCCAACTTAACGATTGTGGAACTGATGGAGAAGTTGCATGAATATCTGCAGTAAAATTGACACAGACAGGATTCGTAACATAAAAAAATGTTTTATTGGCCGATACATCAAATGTAACAGCCGTTTCAATATTTACATCTCCATCCCCAAAAACCGGGCTCACCAGGTTTACCATCAATAATGCCACAAACAGGGCAAATACATAGTATAACGGTCGTTCATGCATGACTTATAACACTCCCCACGTGGATGCCGGTCCCAAATGAATTTTCAGATCAACACCTGACGTCATTTCAGACCTGAAACTCAGTTACCAGAACCAGCTCTCGATATATAGAAGATCATATTCTTCAGATATTATAAATATATTCATATTTTTCCGCTTCATCCTTCTCGTTACCCCGTATTGATCCGTACAAAACGAACCACTAACCACCTGAAGCGGGGAAGTAATTTTCAACAAAAACATTCTATATGTACCGTATGGCAGAGCCAGTACGGGTGAAAATGACAACATCCATGGGAGATATTCTCATTGAACTTATTGAAGATAAACCCATTACCGCGGGAAATTTTAAAAAACTCGTTGAAAAAGGATTTTATGATGGGATCATCTTTCACCGTGTAATTGACGGATTCATGGTTCAGGCAGGATGTCCTGAGGGAAAAGGAACCGGAGGTCCCGGATATACTATCAAAGATGAGTTTGGGAAGAACAACCGGAATGATCGCGGCACCCTTTCAATGGCCAACGCCGGCCCTAACACCGGCGGCAGTCAGTTCTTCATTAATGTTGTCAATAATAACTACCTTGATCCTAAACACCCGGTATTCGGAAAGGTAATTGAAGGCATGGACATTGTTGATGCAATATCAAAGGTAAAAAGAGACAGGTTTGACAAACCAAAAGAAGATGTTGTCATCCTGAAAGCAGTTGTTGTCTGAAAATTACTCTTCAGACTCTTTTTTTGTGTTAATATACGTCTCGATATACCTGACTTCTTCAATTCCCTCAATATCATCAAAGATTGAGTTCGTGATGTAGGGCTTCATATTCAGCCAGGTTCTGCTCGCATAGTAAATACCCGGAGGCAGTTTGATAAGTGCAGTATTATCCTCAAGACTGACTTCCATGTCATACCCGGAAAAGAGCTTGATAAGTCCTGCAATCTTTTCTGTCGCGCTCTCAACAATCCCTTCGATGCGATAGGTGTACGTCAGAGTCTGGCCGGCAAGCGGATGATTAAAATCAACGATAACCCGGTTTCCAATGACATTCACAACCGTTCCGGTTCCTGCATCAGGAATGGTTACCCGCATTCCCCGTTCAGGTTTATTTTTGAAAGACTTCTTTTCATAAGAACGGAGAAGTTCCTGCTCATGCTCTCCGAACGCCTTTTCCGGGGAGACTTCCATGGTCTCTTCAAAACCAACCTCTTTTCCGATTATGGCTTCGTCTAATCCCAGAATTATCTGACGTTTCCCTGCACACACAACCTTAGGAGTGTAGTCCCGCTGTTCTTCAAACACTCCGGCCTCACGGGCTTTTTGTTCCTCGGTTGTGTCAAAGAGTATACCATTTGCATATCCGGTAAAGTTCAACCGGATAAAGTCACCTTCTTGTATTGGCATTCCTGATTCCTTAAGTAAGTGGCAAACAAGATAGATAAAGGATAGTGTATATGCTTGAGATTGAAATAAAAGTCAAAGTCTCCCATACTGACGAGATAAAAAACCGCATTCTTGCTATCGGAGGAAAACATTCAGAAACCGTAGTTGAAGAAGACCTCTATTATAATGCTCCCCACCGTGATTTTGCAGAGACAGATGAAGCTCTCCGGGTACGAAGTGCCGGCGAAAAAACCATTCTGACCTATAAAGGTCCGAAAAACACCCTGATGGGTTCGAAGATCAGGGAGGAATGTAATGTCCTGCTCGATAATGCGGGAACCTTTGATACCATCCTAAAAAATCTCGGGTTCAGACCAGTCGCCCATGTTCGGAAATTGCGTGAATATTATACCTATCAGGACTTTTCAATCGCCCTTGATAATGTAGATCACCTGGGCGAGTTTGTAGAAATTGAACTGATTACGGAAAATAATGCAGAATACGCTGCAAAAAGAGTAGATGAACTGGCAGAAAAATTAGGAGTAGTGGGAGAGCGTATCAGCATCTCCTACCTAGAACTCCTTCTTTCTACACAGTGAGTAATTTCACTTCAATGTCTTTTGCTTCTTCACCAAAGTGTATCATGGCACAGTTGCCCATGGCAGCCGGACCAGGATTAACTACTTTAATGCCACCTTCTTCAACAATCCCACGTTGCTCGTGAACATGGGCACAGCAGATGAGGTCAAACTGGTCCATGTATTTCAGAACACTTGCACTTCCAACATGGTTGCCACCGATCTCATCCAGGATTCCCTGTGGGGGAGCATGGCTCAGCAGGACATTATGAGTACTCTTTTGCATCCGCTCCATTGATACCTTCATCAGATCATCGATCTGCTTATCGGTCATTTCAAACGGAGTTCCAAATGGTGTGGGGTTGGATCCACCAATCCCAACCAGAGATATCCGGCCCAGGTTCATACACGAACCATGGAGGTTGACACTGATACTCTGTTCAAGAGCATCAACAACCTCTTTAGGATCACAATTTCCGGGAACCGAAAAACTCGGGACATCGATCCGGGAAAAACAGGTCTCAACATCCTTTGCAGTTCCCATATTGGTGATATCCCCTGCGATGAAGACGACATCGGGCGCCAGTTCCATGAAGGATTCGAGCATCCCGTATTCTCCGTGCAGATCTGCAAGCAGGAGCGCTTTCAACATACGTTATTACTTGGAAATTTTGCTAAAAAATCTTATCTCAGGATTGTTCCATGATCCTGTTAATCTGCCAGATAATGCCAGTGATCCAAGTGCTGATACCACCTCATGGATCAGATCACGGGATACACGGCCTTCGAGAGGGGTTCCAGGAAGGGAAAAAAAGCGATGAGCATGCACATACCCGATCTTCGAAACGTCCCGACAGAATGATACAGTGTCAAGAAGTTCTTCATCAGTTTCATCAGGAAACCCAACAATTATATCGACAACCGGAGTAAAACCTGCATCAGTAATGGAATCAATGGCCTCCCATACATCAGACAATGAGTGACCCCTGCGGATCTTTTTCAATGTACTTTCTGCGCCCGACTGTGCGCCAATATGAATCCGGTTATTTGAACAATACCTGGCGATCAGATCAACTGCCTCTTCTGATACAAATTCGGGTCTGATCTCACCTGGAAATGTCCCAAGGAAAATATCTTTGTCAGGTATCTTTGCAAGTTCACTCAGTAATGACCGGATATGCCGGGTATCAGGATGCATACCATCAGTGCCATATGCCAGAGCATTCGGACTTAAAAATCTGATATCATGAAATGAGTGCGCAAGCTTGACGATTGACTGAATACTCCGGTGGCGCATGGCATTTCCAAAGATCCGGGGAGTCTGGCAGTACGTACAGCCAAAAGGACAACCCCGGGAAATTTCAATGTACCCCTTATGTTCGCCAAAACTTGGGTTTCCATCAAGAAAAACCGTATGATCAACAGGCTGAAAAGAAGAATCAGTCGCAACTCCGGGTGGTACAGGGGTCCCGTTCTCAATACTATCTAATAACCGAGGTACGGTATACTCCCCTTCTCCCACTACAACATAATCCGCTACAGAGACCAGTTCATCCCATCGTGCACAGGCATGGGGCCCGCCGATGATGGTAATTGTATCTGCGGCTTTTATTTCAGGGAGGAGAGAAGGCCCGGTAATGGAATTCAGACTATAGAGTGTAACATCATTTTCAGGACCGGTCACAAAATCAAGAGGGTATCCTGCCCGCACGCACGCAGCATACAGACATGCCATGCTGTTCCGCTGACTTGGAATCGTTCTCCAGCAGACTCGCATGATCAAAACACGGTAGCTTCAGTATAGACAGTCACAGAATCCTGGTGTATTTCAAATGGTTTGACTTCTCGTGAGTGCTGAGACATACGCATCTTTACTACTTCAATGGCCAGATGCACATCATTTGCATCTCCCCCCCGGGCATATTTTAAAAGAATGACAGTGTCGCTCAGGTACTCAATCAGATTATACTTACTCGCAAATGTGTTGGTTTTATCTGCTTCACTAATAAGGAGTGATGTGCAGTTCAGATCACGAAGACTCTCTAAAAACCGCATCATTTCCCGTCTTCGTGTAGCATCATCATGAAACAGATCCTCAAACAGGGAGACCGGATCAATAACCACCCGGTGTGCACCTGTCTTTTTAATAAGGGTCGGAAGTTCGTTTTTCACACTGTTTATTGCGAGATTGAAATCCGATGGATCGAGGTTTACAATGGTAAAGGTCGTATCCATATATTTCGTTATATCCCACCCTTTGTTTTCCATATATCCAAGAATTCTGGAGGTTCTCTCTTCAAGGGTGATATATAAGGCACTCTGACCCTGGACAAGGCCCTGCCATATATAATACTGGGCAAAATTGGTTTTTCCAGTACCGTATGCACCAATAATTGAGGAAACAGTACCTTCAATAAGGCCCCCGGAGAGCATCTCATCAAGCCCTTTAATGCCAAACCCGAACCGGGGAATACTCATTAACGGAATTCTCATATGACCACCCTGATGTTACTGACTTCAAACCCTCGGTCAGACGTTATTTTTACGGCGAATTTCACGAGATCACGGTCCTCCAGATGGATCATAACCCCCCTGAATTTTTCAATATAGAGAACCCGCTGCCTTTTTGCGCTTGATGATTCTTCCCATCTAAAATGGACCACCGCGTCCATAGCATCAGCAACTTCTATCTCCTGGTACGGACTGAGTATGCCCTTGGTCAATATCAGATAAAAAGAGGTATTCCATTTTTTTGCAACACGCTGCATACCTCTGAGATATGCGGAGAGATCAGGCCATTTTCCTGCTGCAATATACTGGGTTGCAATCTCTGTTAATGAATCTATGATCACCAGACTTTGATTTGGAACATCATCAAGAGTAAATGAAAGAGTGGTAAGAAGGTTGTCATGGATCTTCCGGCGCGCTGTCATTCGTTCAATAATATCATCATATTCAGAATACCAGGAGATCGGGACAAGACTGGTATCAAAATAGATATCAGATAAATCTTCAAAGTGAATCTTATCAATATGTGTTAAAAATTCCTCATGGAAAGACTGTGCAATCTCACGCAATATCGATTCTTTTCTCTTGGTAACGGTGATATAACAAATTTCCTTGGGGATAAGCACTTTCTCATCAGTTGATTCCCTGGCCATCAGATGAGAGAGGTGTATC
This sequence comes from uncultured Methanospirillum sp., assembly GCA_964458045.1. Classification (GTDB taxonomy): domain Archaea; phylum Halobacteriota; class Methanomicrobia; order Methanomicrobiales; family Methanospirillaceae; genus Methanospirillum. Next base: position 8,240 of record CAYWHV010000009.1, on the reverse strand, counting down.
ATTGAACTATATGCAAACTCGATCTTTCCTGACCCGATATCCCCTTTTAAAAGTACCACTGAGCCGGGAGGAATTCCTCCATCAAAAACCGGATCAAGGGTAGATAATCCGGTTGGCATATGTTGTTCAAATTTTATCCCTGTCATTATACGAAGATCCAGTTATGTCTATTTCATCCGCAATAACAAATTAAGTCTTTGGATTGTGTGAAGAGATCATGACTGAGTGAGGATAGATGAAAGACGCACTCATGAAAATGCGAGATCAGAACCTTGTTCCATAATCATCTATTGTATTATTTTTATGCTTTGATATCATATGATATCTTAACTGGTGCCGGGGGGAACCATTATGGATAGCAGAATTTTCTGGTGGGAGACAGATGGGGGATTCAGATACACAGAATAAAAAAGAACAACGGGAAAAAAACCGTCGCTCTATAAAAATAAAAGTACCGAGTATTGGTATCGGTAAGCACAGTAATTCCTCTGCCCAGCAAGATAAGGCAAAAAAACCCATTAAAAAACCAGAAATAAAAGGATCTGGCATTAAAAAAGTTCCCCATATCGACCTGTTAAAACAGGGACCTGAAAAGGAAGCAGAAAAACCAGCAGGAATTACCCGGATTAAACTACCGTTACTCAAACGAGAAGAAGAGATAACTGCTGTTGAGAAAGATCTCGAAGGCACATTTAAAACCGAAAAGGAGAGTTCTGACGCGAGTTATGACAGAAAACTCCTGAAAAAATTAAGTCTGACCCATAAAAAAGGGTTCGAAGAGTATGACTTTGATAAACACGGCAGCCTTCTTGACATAAAATTACAACATCCCTACGAATCAAAGCAGGAATACTGGGTGGAGCCAGGTCTTGCAAAAGTTGTTATTGCGCATAATGTGAGATCCAAACTGAGGGAATATCTCCTGTTTGAACCTGAACTAACGCCTTTTGAGTATGAACTCCTCGAACGGATCCATGAGGATCTCCGGGATGTTCTCATTCTTACCGATGAAGAGCTGGGGATTGAACGAAAGAAACTGCTCATCTCGAAGGTAGTCGACCTGATTGAATATTATGGGATAAAACTGGATCAGAATTCACTTTTTAAGATTGAGTATTATCTTCTTCGCAATTACCTGGGATGGGGCCGGATTAATGCCCTGATGATTGACCCCCTTATTGAAGATATTTCATGTGATGGGGATAATGTTCCCATCTTTCTGTTCCACAGGAAAGAGCAGAATATTAAGACCAACATCTCCTTCGATACCAATTCATTGATCTCCCTGGCTATCACTCTTGCCCAGCGGTCTGGAAAACACATCTCATCTGCAAATCCGATCATCGATGCAACGATGCCGGACGGATCTCGTCTGCAGCTCACATTTGGAACTGAAGTAACATCCCGCGGCACATCATTTACCATACGAAAATTCCGGGAGACTCCCTTTACCCCGGTTGACCTCATGGATCTTCACACGTTCAATATTGATATGCTGGTATATTTCTGGCTTTCAATCGAGAACAATATGAGCCTGGTCTTCATTGGCGGGACAGCATCAGGGAAAACAACATCACTCAATGCAGTTTCTCTCTTTATCACACCACTCGCCAAGGTCATCTCTATCGAAGATACCAGAGAAGTTACCCTGTTTCATGATAACTGGATCGCCAGTGTGACCAGGGAAATTGTTGCTGAAGGTGGAGGAGCCCATGTTGATATGTTCATGCTCCTGAAAGCTGCGATGCGTCAGCGGCCAGAGTATATCCTGGTCGGTGAAGTCAGAGGTCATGAAGCGCAGACGTTATTCCAGGCGATGAATACCGGTCACACCACTTTTTCGACCATGCATGCCGGAAGTGTCGATGCAGCAATTCACCGTCTGGAAAACGAACCACTGAATGTGCCAAGAAACATGCTTCAGGCACTTAATATCATGAGCATTCAGAAACAGATCCAGATCGGTCCTGACCGGGTTCGCCGGTGTGATGAGATCGTGGAGATTGCCGGTATTGATCCCGCCACCGGAAATATCATGGTCAATACAGTATTTGAATATGACCCGGTCGCCGATGACTTCACATATACCGGCAGATCACAGGTTCTTGGAGACATAGCAACTTTTCATGGATGGGGGCCGGATATGCTTGTTGAAGAGATGGAACGAAGAAAGATGGTCCTGCAATCGGTGAAAGATCAGAATATGAGGGACTATGTCAGCTTTACGAAGGTTATCCAGGCATACTACGTTGATAAACAAAATGTAATGGAAAATCTCGATGATCTTGCAGCGCTGGTAGCATGATTCCTTCATGGATTGTAAACCGGTTAGTATATAGAAATCCGGAGAAATATCATGATTTACATATCGATTTAGTTGGTATCAGATCCGGCCTCACTCTGGAACAGTTCTTAAACCGGGCAGTCCTCGTTGGGATAGGGACAGGAATATTTCTGGGCCTTCTTGGTTTTATTGCAGGGTTCGCATTGTTTTCTCTGGATCTTGGATTAAAGCCGGAGTTATATAACGTTTTAAATATCGCATTTGACCCTGATACGGAAGAACTTCCAATCGTAATAGTTGTCCAGATTCTGCTTGGAATCATTCTCTTCCTCATTGGTAGTTTTATCGGGTTCTGGGGATACACGGTGTTCCCATCCCTGACAAAGAAATCACGGGAGACGAAAATTACCATCGGCCTTCCCAATTCTGTCTCATACATGTATGCGATGAGAAAGGGTGGTGCAGAGATGATAACCATTTTGCGTTCCCTTTCAGAGATGTCAGCCATATATGGAGAGGTATCCCTGGAGTTCAGACAGGCGGTCAGGGATGCAGATTTTTTTGGTTATGATATTATTAACGCCTTAAAGCATTTGAGTGAAACGACCCCAAGCAGAAAACTCAGAGATTTTTTACAGGATCTTATCTCAACGGTGGAAAGTGGGGGAAATCTGGCTCAATTCCTACAGGATAGGGTATTTATTCTTCAGGAAGAGGCAAAGTTCGAACAAAAGCAGTTTCTCCAGTTCCTCGGACTCGTTGCCGAAATATATGTGACCATTTTCATTGCCGGACCGCTTTTTCTTATTGTAATTCTCGTGGTGATGGGTATGATGGGATCATCTGCCATACTTGAATTATCTCTTATCGGGTATGCCGTGCTTCCCATCGGAGCTGCCATCTTTATCCTGATGATCGATACCATTTCGATAAAAGATGAAAATGTTGTCAGATATGTGAGCGCAAAATGGCTGAATCAATACTCGGATGTCAGAATTTCGGATGGAGGAGATGAAGAACATCTTTTTACTGCTCTGGCACGGTTTGAAAAGATTAAACCATTAAAAAGGTGGCTGGCAAACCCGGTCCAGGGATTTGTTCAACATCCGGAGTTATCATTTTATTTTAGCATTCCCGTTGCTCTGGCCTATGTCATCTATATCTTCCTTACCATTCCGGTGGGAACTCTTGAGGACAACATCAATTATGTCGATGATCAACTGATGATTGCCCTTCTCATAACCCTCATTCCGTTTGCAATATTTTACACCAGATGGAACCAGAAAATCCGTTCTCTCGAGGCGATGATACCAGATTTCCTTGACCGTATGGCGGGTATTAATGAGGTAGGGATTACTCTCACCCAGTCAATTGCCGTGATTGCCCGGGCAAATATGGGAATCCTGGGGTATGAGATCAGCAGGATTCACCGGGATATTGAGTGGGGAGCCAACTTTTCAGATGCATTGATACGGTTTGAACACCGGGTGAGGACGGCATTAATTGCACGAACAGTTACCCTGATTACCCGTGCTGCTACGATGAGCAGTTCTATATCCTCACTCCTTCGTATCGCGGCAAATGATGCACGTATGTCTGAAAATTTAAGGCGTGACCGGTTTTCAGAGATGTTTATCTATACAGCGATTGTGTATCTGTCATTCTTTGTATTCATATTTGTTATCGGGGTTATTACCACCCAGTTTCTCACCGTCCTTGCAGAACAGAGTAAAGAAGGGTTAGCCATGGCAGGGCCACTCTCAAGCCTTGGATCCACGTCCCTTATCACGATGGATCGCCTGCTCTATCATATTTGTCTGATTCAGGGATTATGCTCAGGACTTATGGCTGGGCTGATGGGTGAATCCTCAATCAAGGCCGGGGTGAAACACAGTTGTATTCTTATCATCGGTGCACTTGTGGCATTTAATTTCATGTTCTGAATAAAAGGAAAATCATTTTTATTGCGCCGTTGACGATGAGGCCCCTGACCGGCGATACTCCCTGAACCGAAGGCGGGTGTCCCAGATAAGCTCCCGAAGTCCGGTTTCAGAGCTTTCGAGGAGATCAGATAACGGCTTTGTTGCCCGGGGATCATTCAGCTCATACAAAAGTACTGCCACCCATGCCCGCCGGTTTTGCGGACCCTGGTAGAGAAGCGGTATGAGCATATCAGTTACCTGTGGACCAAACCGGAGTATTGATGCTGCAGCATCCATCGCATGCATGGGATCATCAAGATTTGAAAGGTATTTCGAGATATCGGACCGGGTAGGGGCAGGGGATGAACCCATGGTCCCTGGCTTTTGGTTTTTTTCTTCACCCGATTCAGATTCGGGCGGACATCCGATATCAGTAAGAAGCTGTGCGAGGCGGGTATTTTCCGTGTCCAGACGAATAATCCGGGATGCTAAAACTGAATTTTCTGACTCTTTTGCGGCAAGCTTTCCTGAGAGATTCTGTATCTGCCGGTATAAAGCGTGGACCGGTTCTTCTTTATCTTCCCGAATGGTCTTTTCAAGCATGAGGAGGCGGGCCCTGACACGCTCCAGTTCAGCACGAAGTGCCTCATTATTCCCGCTGATGAGGGTGATTTGCCGGTCCCTCTCTGCTATGTCCCGTCCACCTGACTCCAGCTTTGCTTTCCACTCTTCCTTTCTCCTGATAAGCTCCTCATGAAGATACGAGATTTCATCACGGAACTCCTGTTCACGCTGGGCTTTCAGGTGAATCATATCTTCCAGATCATGGGCTATCTCTTCGATACGGGTAGTGAGTTTTGATGTCTCTTCCTTATATGATGCTTCACGAGTTGCTAACTGATTCTGAAGATCTTCAATCTGAACGGTAAATGACTGAATAGACTCTTCATGGATTTTTTCATCTGCATGATGCTGCTCTTTTAGCCCTTGTATTTCAAGATTTAGTTCAGATATCCGTACCTCTTTTGAAATCAGTTCCTGATCTTTTTGAGATAATTCACTCTGGATCTGAGATATGGCTGATTCCATATCTGTTGTCAGGGAATCAACGGTATGGGACAACTCATCAATTCTCTCATCCTTTCTGGTGACATCAGCCTGCAGCTCATCTGAAAGACTGAGAAGATCAGTATTTTCCCGTGTCAGATCTTCGATAGTTTTTGCATCTTGTTCTGATTGTCCACGCAAAGACTCTACTTCTCTCTCGAGATCTGCTATTTTTACCGCTATATCAGATTTTACCGCAGTTTTTTCCTTTTCGAGTTTTACAATTTGATCTGTAAGATCCTGAACTTTTCTGGCCGATTTTTTTGTCTCTTCGGATAATAATGACTGAAGGTTTTTATAATCGGAACGGGTCGATTCAAGTGAGATCTGAAGGTCTGAAATTTTCTTACTATTTTCTGTCTTTTCCTTCTCCCGCTCTTTTCGTGATCTTTTCTCATCAGCAATACGGCTTTTCAGATCACTGGCAAGGGTCCGGAGCTCCTGTTCTTTCCTGGCGACTTCATCCCTGGTTTTTGTGAGGGTAGCTTCATATTCCTGACGAAGACCCGATTTTTCTTTTTCGAACAGAACCTTTTGAGATTCCAGCTGATCAGTCAGCTCTTTTATGCGTGCAGAAAAGTCCTCTATCTTTTGAGATACAGAATTCTCATGCTCTTTCACCTGTTCAGTGAGTGTTCGAATCAGGTCTTCCTTTTCCTGAATTGAAGAGATATTTTCGGATGCAGATTTTTCCAGGTCAGATATCCGGGTAAGAAAGTTGTCCTCAAGTTCCTTTTTCTCCTTTTCAAAGGACTCGTGTTCCCGGTTCTTTTCACGACAGACAGTCTCATATTTTTTTTCTGATTTTGCCGATAGATCCTGGGCTTTTTTCAGGCTTTTATTCAGATCGGCAATCTTGTCCTCAAACTGCCTGATAATCACGTCAGACTCATGCTCAAGCCGGCTGATTATCCCCAATAATTCCTCATTTTTCTTTTGAAGTGTCACCAGTTCATTTAGAATAGACTCAGCTAAATCCATACAGCCCCCCACAAGCCCATGGAAAAATCCCGTTTATAATTAGTATATAAGAAAGGTGATAAAATGATCTGAACAATCTGATGAAACATTCATGAATGATTGGATCCATGAAGAAAATTGAAAAATTCAACAAAAAAATAAAAAAAATCTGCGCGAGGGATCAGAGGGTAAATCGTGCCATCGATACAGATATCTGTTCGGTAATACCTGCAACCTGATCAACAATTACTCGTAATTGTTCGACCGAGGCAGAAGATTCACTCGTCGCTGTTGCCGAGTCTACAGCCTCCTTTGCAGTATCTTTGAGCATGGCAGATACTTCATGCATACTGCTCGTAATTTCCTCTACAGCCGCAGCCTGCTCTTCATTCATACTTGCTACCTGTTCAATATTCATGGATATCTCCTCAACCGAACCGGCCAGCTTTCCAAAAACTGCAAGCGTATCGGAAAGAAGAACATTCCCGTCGCGAACCGCCACCGTGGCACCATTCACTGCACCGGCTGCTTTCTGGGACTGTTTTTGAAGGTTGCTTATCATATCGGTTATCTTTTCAGCAGACTGCCGGGATTCAAGGGCAAGGGCTTTCACCTCTGCAGCAACAACTGCAAACCCTCTTCCCATTTCACCGGCCCGTGCAGCTTCAATCGCCGCATTCAGGGCAAGAAGGTTGGTCTGATTGGCAATGTCGGTTATCAACCGGACAATCTCATTGATCTTTTTCATCTCACCCTGTATGTCACCAATGAGATGATCAGCTTCTTCTGCACTGGATATAATCAAACCCATCCCATGCTCAGCCTTTTTTGCAAATTCTGAACCTTCCCGGGACATTTCTGTTCCTTCATGGGCCAGGCGTGATACTGATTCAGCCTTTTGCGAAACATCCCCCACCGTCACTGAAAGATCCTCCATTGCCCGGAGAACCTGCCGAACTCCTGCATCACTCTGCTCAGTATTTTCAGAAACAGCATTTGAATTTCTGGCAACCTGCTGGGAACTGTGAGCAACCTCCTGGACGCTGGCATTTGCCTGCTCAATATTTGCAGATAACTCCTTTATCTGTTTATTAATCCCGATCAGAGCATCATGGACCTGATCGCCGATGATATTAAGAGATTTTTTAAACTCGTTCCATTCTCCTCTGGCATGAACAGCATCATCAAACCTGGCGGAAAAATCGTACGCTGCATACCTGGAGCAGACCCGCATGGCCTCGTTGAACGGGTTTTGTATTGAATGAATCAGAGTCTGAACATCAGTGGCGATCTCTTTATAAATGCCAGTATGATGAGACAACTCTAAGTGAGTATCCAGGTTCCCTTCCTCTATGTTCTTTTTTGATTGTGAGATACAGGTATGCAGACCCTGTAAAGAGTTCTTTGAATTATTGAACGCATCCTGAAGATCCCTGACTGACTGGTTCAGGCTGGTATTCTGACTTTCACGAGGGAGCTTGATGGCTTTTGTGAGGTTACCTTCCGCAAGAGATTTCATTGCGTCGGTGATACTTTTCAGCGATTCGGATGCATAGGATAGTGACTCTTTACATTCCCCTGCCCTTGTCTCATGCTCTTTGGTTACTTTTCTGATCTCCTGCTCATAGAGATCCAGTATTTCATTCATCAGACGTGCGAGATCCCCGGTTCCGTCGGTCAGGGCAGAGGGAGAAATTCTGGCATCAAATCTTCCATTCCGAACCTTTTCTTTTATTGAAGCGATCTCTGATGATAATTCCATACCTCGTTCCCTCGTATATTCCTACCATTATCTCATCACGGTATCCTATTAATATATGTTCGATCAGGCTTTCCTATTCTCTGTTTCTCAGGTTATAAAACTCAAATACTTCCTGATTCCTTTTCGGGAGTAAAACAATAACAAATATACTCATGACTGTCCACTTTAGTAATGTACCATCAATGAGAGGAGGGTTGGATGAAAA
>CAYWHV010000008.1:8673-20394 GCA_964458045.1 uncultured Methanospirillum sp. | reverse complement strand
GATGGTCAGGCCCGGTGAAACACGTTCAGAAGAGGCGCGAATAACCCGTGAAGAAAAAGAGACCCTGTACCTGTTTACTATATCCGCCGTCTCATTCTTCCAGGAACGGCCTGCGCTCGTGATAACCGGTGAGGACATAACTGAAAAGAAGGGTCTTCAGGATGCAATCAGGACAAGTGAGTCAAATCTTCGTCTTATCACCGAGTCGGTCCATGACATGATTATCAGGTGGGAGACTGACGGGATGATATCCTATGTCTCACCTGCCTGTGAGCTGCTGACCGGGTATGTCTCCCAGGAACTGATGGGAAAAACGATATCAGAATTCATTCATCCAGAGGATCTTCCCAGGTTTCAGAACGGGGGAGAGGCAGAGACGGTAAACTGGTCCCGTCTTCCCTCATCATTCAGATTTCGGACGCTGAAAGGGAAATGGATATGGTTTGAAACCACCACAACACCCCGGCTTTCAGAAACCGGTGAAATTCTGGACTATATCTCAGTCTGGCGTGACATTACCGCATGGCTTGAGGCTGAGACCAAGCTGGCACTGAGTGAAGAAAAATACCGCCGGCTTTTTGAGGGTGCAAAAGATGCTATTATCCTGATGGAACTGACCGAGAGCTTAAAACATGCACGGTTTCGGGAAGTGAATAACCTGACCTGCCAGCTGACCGGTTATACCTACCAGGAGTTTCTGACCCTTGCCCTGTCAGATATCATTCCAGAATCCATGCAGGAATATTTCAACGAGGTCACGGAAAAATTCATGCAGAATGAGCAGGGTTTTTTTGAGATAGACCTTATCCGAAAGGACGGGACACTGGTTCCGGTTGAAGTGAATGCCCATCTCTTTTACCTGCAGGGAAAACCTGTCGTTCTTGCGATCACCCGTGATATCACCGAACGGAGAAAGACCGAAGCTGCCATTAAAGAAGCACACCAGCGTGTTGAAGATATTCTCGAATTCCTCCCTGACCCGGTCTTCGTGCTGGATACCGAGGGGATGGTGACAGCATGGAACCGGGCCATGGAAGAACTGACCGGGACAAAAAAGGAGGATATTATCGGGAAGGGTGACTATGCCTGTGCGGTCGCCTTTTATCATCAGAAGCGACCAGTCCTTGCGGATTACATCCTCCATCGCGATGAGACGGTCCTCTTTCGGTATAATAATCCTGATATCGACGGAGACAGGGTCACGGTTGATGTGCAGACCCTGCATCCGGTGAAAAAAACCCGGATATGGTTCTGGATCAAGGCAGCACCCATCTATAACCTGGACGGGGAGATCATCGGGGTCATTGAGACACTCCGGGACATCAGTGAACGAAAGATAATGGAACTGGAGATTCGAAAGCAGAACGCAATCTTTGAAGCGGTCAGCCGGGCAGCATCCGACATTCTCCAGTCAGCAACCTTTGAAGATGCCGCTCTTCGGACTATCGGCCTTATCGGTGAGGCAACATCCGTCGGCCGTGTCGTTCTGCTTGAGAAGGCACCCCCCTCCAGTATCCAGCTTATCAAATCCGAACTTGAATGGAATGCAAAAACAGGGATTGTCGGGCGGACCCGGTCTCCCTTGTCCATGCGACTGAAAAACGACGAGGAAGGTTCACTTGTCGAAGATGTATTCATCCAGGAGAAGACCATCTACAGCCTGGTAAAAGACCTGAAGGGAAGTGACCGCAGAATTCTTGAGCCAGATGGAGTAAAATCAATCCTTCTCGTCCCGATCAAAATTAAAAGTGATATCTGGGGTGTTGTCGGGTTTCTTGAAACAAACTCAGAGCGTATCTGGAGTCGAAAGGAAGTAAGTGCTCTGGAGATCGGCTCTTCTCTCATTGGAAGTGCCCTTATGAGATTTGAGGCAGGAGAAAACCTGGAGAAGAGTGAGAAGCAGTTCAGAACCCTGGCGCAGAATATACCTGGCATCGTGTTCAGAGTCTCCCTTGTGGGATCAGACATGGAGTTTTATAATGACCACCTTGAATCGGTTACGGGGTACTCGGCAAAAGAACTTGCCAGCGGGCAGATAAGCTCTCTTATTCCCCTCATATTTCCCGATGATAAGCAGCGGGTAGTTCAGGCCAAAAAGGAATCAATCAAAACAGGAGAGCCATACGAGTTAGAGTACCGGATTATTGACAAGTTTGGCCATATCAGGGTCATGAGTGAACGGGGCAGACCAGTCGCTGATGAAACCGGACTAGTCGTCAGTATTGACGGTATTATTCAGGAAGTCGGGTCAGGATAAGGCCCGGTGTTGAAATTGAACAAATATAGAACCAGAAGGACGAATCAGGTGCAACCGGGGAATGCCCGGAAAACAACCGTCGCTTATTCACAAAATGCCTGTTCAAAGGCCATCTGGTTATGAGAATACCGAAAATGTCTTCGAATAGCAACACTTTTGCTAATCGGATTTATCCATGAGGGAGGGCAGTTCGCCAGTGGCGATGCATGATAAATGAAAAATTCGCCGTTCCCAGTTTTATACATAAATGAACCCCGTTCTTCTCGTTCTCCAATCAGAGTAGAGGTTCTCGTGTCATACATATGACCATCAATAATATCTTTCACGTGCACCTGCGCGAGAGTGCGCCTAATATAAATGGCCCGTGAGAGGATAAGAGTTCCGGATACAAAAAGAGAACCCGGGATTAGGAAATACCCGCATTTTTCAGCGCCGGGACATATTTCTGGTCTATCGTGGACAGATGTTCATTCAGCCAGTTGGTCAGGAAAATGGTAACTTCAGCACAGAGCGCTTCATCATTCTGATTGTATTTAAATGAAAAGTCATTCACCTTTGAAATAAATGCATCATGATAGACCCGGTGTTCGACAAGATCAGGATATTCAGCCTTTTCCATGAGTGATTCCTCGGTATGGAAATGATACTCTGCATACCGGTGCATCTCTTCAATGACATACGATACCTCCTCCTTTCCCCGTTTCTGTAATAGTGCCTCAAACATCCGGTTCAGGAGTGAGATGAGATGTTTATGCTGGTCGTCAATAGAATCAATGCCGGTTGCATACATCTCATCCCATACAATAAATGCCATGCACGATTCTCTATCTCAAATGATATGAAGCCTGTGATATCATGTGTAAAAAAATTAAAATAAAAATTATTTTTGGATACGGAACCTGACCGTTCCCTCCTCTCTTCCCGGCCCATCCGGAATAAACCCGCTCTTTTGAAGAACCCGGACTGATGGATAGAGGTGCGGGTAGGTAGTCGCATACACCGTCCCGATATCTCCCTGTGAAAACACAAAGTCAAGAATGGTGCCGACCGCTTCGGTTGCATACCCCAGGCACTGGAATGCCTCAAGCACCGAATAGCCGATCTCACAGCTGCCATCCTCATTTATATACAGCCCGCCACTTCCAATCAGAATAGGGGGACTGCTTTTTCCATCCGATTTCAAAATCCAGTACCAGGCACATAACCGGCAGGATGACGGATCAGTGAGCATTCCGATAAATTCATGAAGGGTCTCTTTGGTGACAAGTGGCGGAGGCCAGTCTCCCGGAACATCTGCATCCAGCAAGAGGGACAATTCGCAGTTTTCTTTTAGTTCTGCAGTACAACTGGCGACCGTGACCGGAACCAGACTCAGTCGATGACTCGAAAGTTCGTGTGCTATCATGGATTATTGATTCTGTTATTCGCATACGCTACAAAATTATAAACGCCAGGAGAACCGGTATAACGGGAGTTTTACAAGAAATACACACCATCATGCACGGAAGATGTTTCCCGGAATAGTCCTGACAGAAGGGAGATCAACCGGACAATCATGGCATCACCAGAGAAATATTGTAGATAATACAATATACCGCTTTTCTCCCTTGTCAACGAAAACAAAAGACAAATATGAAGAACCGAAAACGGTATATGATGAGCGGGCTGTCGCCGGTATACCGAATACTGTTTGCTATCCTCCTCATTTTATTATGTGTTGCAGGGTGCCTTGATGAAAAATCTGAACAGGGGAGAGTGATTGCGAACGAGCAGAACAGAGGTGTTGTTCCGGTATTCTCACCAGCGGGGGTATCGCAACAACAGACCAGTGAAGATGCCCGGAATGTCAGTGATGCGGTCACACAGACCCTGACAGCCGAACTTGAGACCATCAATAGTGCCCTTATGAAAGGTACAGGTAATCTGGCCATCCATGGAATGGAGATCCCGCATGCACAGAAGATTCTGTCAGAAACCAGAAACTCTTCACCATATATATATAGTCCCATTCTCCTGAATCATGAGCTTATCATAACCGGCGTTGCATCAGACGAGTATGCCGGGATCATCGGATCTGATCTCTCAAACCAGGCACATCTGCAGGATGTAATCACCCTGAAAAAGCCGGTCATGGGAGGGCTCATCCAGACGGTTGAAGGAATTCCGGCAACTCCGATCAGTTACCCAGTCATTGTGAATGGGACGGTAGCAGGAGTCCTTTCAGTACTTATCGAGCAGAAAGAGATCTTTTCAGATGCCATCCTTATGGCTGATCCGGAGAGGAGATTTGAGACATTCATCATGCAGCCGGACGGTCTCGTCATCTATGATACCGATCCACTCCAGATCAATAAAAACGTCTCTACAGATTCATTCTCCCAGAAGCATCCATCCCTCACTGCAATTGTTCATCGGATAAAGAATGAGACCAGTGGAACCGGGGCATATGAATTCCAGAACGATATGTCACCGGATCTGGTGACAAAAGTAGTAGTCTGGAACACCACCGGCCTGTATGGAGGAGAGTGGCGGATAGTTGTCAGCCGGGGTATCAGTGAGGCATAACCAATACCAATGTATCTACAATGATTCAGGGAGATGGTGAATCAGTCTCACACTCCTCTTGTGCTGCACGAAGACGTTCCTGGGCATCCATATCCCCGGGTTTTATCCGTATGACCTCTTCAAATGCCCTGGCCGACTCACAATATCGTTCAGTTGCAAAGAGCAGAACACCACGGTTATACCATGCCTGGGTGAGATTCCGATCTGAATCCAAGGCTTTGTTGTAGAGCATGAACGCCTCGTCATACTCACCACGCTGCATGTGGACATTGCCGAGGTTATTCCATGCCAGGGCAAATGACTGATTCAATGTAAGAGCCGTGTGGAAAAACTCAATCGCTTTTTCGTATTGGTTCAGTTCATAATACGCCGTGGCAGCATAGTACCAGGCGATGGAATTTTCAGGATCCAGTGCTGTTGCTTCGAGGCACATCGGGATCGCTCTGTCATACTCCCCCAGCAGAAACAAAGTCCGGCCGATATTTGCAAGGATGACAGAATCACCCCCTCCACTATCCCGTGCCGCCTCGTACCGGGTAAGTGCCTCCATGTGATCACCCTGATCAGACAGGACATTGCCCAGGTTATTGAGAAGAGCAGAATTATTCGGATCAAGTGCAAGGCCCTGCTCATAGGCTTCTTTTGCTTCAGATAATCTGCCTTCCTGATGCAGCTGCATACCGGCATGAAACCAGTACTCATATGAATTATCCATCCCGGAATCCGCAGCCCCGGCCTGACAGAGCAGGATAAAGAGCAGAATGCTACAGACGAATCGATGTGATTCAGGGCGGATAAGCAATAAACCCCTCCTTTTCTCCCCGGAGAAAACCAGCCTGCTCATAAAACCTGAATACTGCCTCACTCTTTCTACCGGATAACAGCATAACCTTGTAACAGTTCTTCTTCCATGCATGGTCAAGCACATGGCAGATCAATGCAGTACCATAGCCCTTATTCCGAAACTGCTTTCCGGTCACCACATTCTCAATGATGCCAAATGGTCGTGCCCCCCTGGAGAGGTTCGGGACAAGGATAAACATGCATGTAGACACCGGAACAAAATCCACCTCCAGGATAAAAGGCATCATCGCAGGATTATCCATGATCTCCTTCCAGGCATGGGACAATTCCTCCTCACCTGCCTGCTTATCATGATCATGCATGTCAGCATAGAGGGAGAGAAGAATGGGGAGATCCGAAGCATCAGCCGTTCGTATATGCAGATGAGCCATAGAATATATGAAAAACAGGTCTCTCTTCGATAATAAAATGAAAGGTATCACTCAGAAGATTCGAAAATAAGAACTGAATGCCATACGGCATATCGCCCTCCATGATCCCTTCTGGAATCAAACGAGGAGATAATGGAGTTACACCTGTGCTGTAGCCCCGGGCTGATCCATCTGACTTTTCAGATCAGCAATTCTCATCTCATACCGGTCAATGGCCCGTTCCAGGATCTCTTTCTTTATCCGTTGAATGTCCGGCTCATAATTCATAGTCATTCCCCTGCCTGTCATCTACAATTTACTCAATACACAATATGAGTATATGAGAGTTTGCCATGCAATAGTGCCAAACAATATGAAATTGATTTTTATAAAAAAAATAAAGCCCAAATTATGATTATTGCTCAATCAGCCCTGACGACAGGACCGAAAACCATATCTCTGCACAGGTTAACACCCCGATTATGAACAGACGATATCATCTGGTATTCTGTTTCCTGTTTATTCTCATCCTCTCAAACCTTTGTCCGGCCCTTGCTGAAGAGGAGATCATGCCTGAACCGGTGATCGAACCAGAGGATATGCCCGGAGCAATTGATGACATGTTCTTCCCGGATCCTTTTCCCCCGGTTATCGGGGGTGATGTCGGGTGGTTTCGGATAACCTCGGATCCTTCGAATGCGGAAGTGATCTTTGATGGTTCGCTGATTGGGTACACCCCGGTAACCGTAGAAGTCTACACCACTGGCGCTCCCTATCATACCGTCAGGGTGGAGAAAAGTGAATATAAGCCGTGGACCCGTGAACTGCATGAAAACCCGGCAGCAGGTGAGACAAAATCGATACATGCCACCCTTGGCCCTGATCCCTGCTGCAAAAGTCTTCGGATAACATCAGCGCCATCCGGGGCACAGATAACCCTGAACGGAGCATACCAGGGGAACACGCCAAAGACCATTGATAATCTTATGATTGGCACCTACCAGGTCACCCTGACCAGGAATGGGTATGAGACCTGGAACGGGAATATACAGGTACGGCCGGATACGGACAATACCATATACGTGGTCCTTGAACCGAGCTTTGCCCCGATCACATCAGGAACGCTCATGATAGAGTCGTATCCGGAAGGAGCAGAGATTGTTCTTGACCGGACCAGCCGGGGAACCACCCCAAGGACACTAACTCTTCCTGAAGGTTCTCATACCCTTGTCCTGAACCTTGCCGGGTACCAGCAGTATACAACATCCGTTTTTACCAGGGACAAAGAGAATGCACGTATTACCGCGTACCTGGTTCCCGTGGGAGCGATCCCTGTACAAACACCGGTCCCGGTCATTGTTGCATCAACGGAAAGCGACGCTCCATCATATGAAAGCCTCACGTTGCTTGGAGAACAGGCAGCAGCAGATCTGGCCAGCCAGGGAAAGGTCTCGTTCCTTGCAGCGGTCAATGACCCGGAGGGGGTGTTTGCAGGCGATACAGAGTATATCAGTGTTATTGCAGGGAATGGAGCCCTCCTTGCCGACCCGGCTGCCCCATCCTGGATTGGGGAGGAGATAGCATCCTACATGGATCAGAACACCGTCCCCTATGGTCATGCAAGACGTGCACTTGCACTACACGGGGGCGGAATGCTCTATGAAAATAACTTTGCAAACACCTCTTCTGGCGGCGAACTGCTCATTTCACATGTCAGGCCTGAAGATGAGGGACTGATAATCACCGCATCCCGTCGCACTCATACAGGAATTCCGACGATAGCAGAGGCAGCCATCACATCCCTCATCTCCCTGCCCGAATCCGATGAAGAGCCAGACTCCTCTTCATACCAGCAGGTAACCATCCCGACCGGCACCGGTGATGTGACAGTGGCCGGTGATGATACATTCGAACCTGACAGGAATGGAATCAGCCTGCTTCCGGTGATATATGCCCTCGCATCAGAAGGAGGAGGACTCTGTTACGGGATTGAACCGGAGGGAGATGATATCACTCTCTTTTATGTGTCACCTGAAACTGACGGACAGGTAACGGTCAGGTGGATGCCTGAAGCCGGGAGAGGACAAACGGAAGAGGACGTCATTCATTCATAAGCCAAAAACCCCTGCTAAACAGAAATAGATGAGAGTCCGGGGAGATTTCTTCTGCCCGGAAAGTTCATCACTTTCCGGATCAAAGCCTGCCATATGTATTCTCGTCTGGTGTGGGTTGTACTCATATTGATACTTCTCAGTGTACCGGTTCTGGCAGATCCGGTCATTGTTCCTCCCGGGGGGGAGGTCTACCTGGGGGAAGAGGGGCTTGATATCCGCTATGCTGTTCCGTACCCCTATACGTCCATCGCTTATTTTCCGGCAGGGTCCTCCCCTGGTCGTGACCAGCCGCTTGATATTATGCAGGTGAGTCAGGGGAGATTTAGTGTTATTCCTGACCTCTTTTATGACCGGACCGGCGCATGGTACCAGTGGGATCAGGTTCGGGGAATTCCCGGCCAGGTTGCGTTCATCGTCAGAAATCCGCGGATATCCCTGAAAGTCATGGACCGGAACACGATGGGGGATCGGAGTTTCGGAACAGTATCGCGGGGAACACCCCTGGTCATCCAGGTTGAAACAAATCTTGCCGGTATCACCCGGAGATCAGATTACTCCTACGATGACGGGCCGGTGAAGATCCAGATTAAGACACCCGGAGGAGGAACCCTTGCCGGAGTGAAGACTCCCGGTGGTGGGCAGTATATCTTCAGCTCATTTATCCCGACCGGTGAACTCGGGTATGCTCCACCTATTGAAAGTGGGGGATGGGATACCGGATGGAGCGGGTATGAATCTGGTCTTTATCATATTGAACCAAAATTCGCCGTGAACCGGATGGAAGACAACCTCTGGTCCTACCAGGGTGGATATACCCTTCGTGGCACGGAAGTAACGCTCGGAACTGAACGGGCCGGGCTTCATCTCTCTGATGAGACAGTGGTAAGAGGGGATCCGTTTGGGGTGACCATTACCGGATCTCCGTCTTCACCCTATATTATCTGGATTGAAGGAGGGAGCAGGACCGGATCTCCAGGTGACCAGCCACCCATGATCATCACCTCACAGGAAGGAGTGAGGCAGGATAATCCTGATGGCCCCTATATCATCGGATCATATCGCCCATCCGGGAAAAGCAATGCCATTCGTGACCTTGTTCCCTCATACCCGTTTGGTGGGGTATATTACTATGCAGAGGTCACCCCTGACCGGACAGGTAGACGGACGATTGAGTTTAGGACAACACAGGAGACTGGTGACCGGCGATATACGATACATATCGAAGGCCCTGCAGGATCGGCAAATCCCCGGACTGATACCATACACGTCCAGGTCGTCAAAGGATCCGTATCTCTCACATCCGGCAGTGAAACCTTTACCATCGGTGACGAAGTGCGGCTCCGGGGAACGAATTCGGGATCCTGCGAGACATATCTCTTCATCACCGGTCCGAACCTTCCATCGGCAGGTGGCAGACTGGATGCTCCAAGGCGGCAGGTCTCTGATGGAAATCCGGGAAGTTTCACAACAGCATCCGGAGACTGTGAGACCTGGGAGTACCGGCTCTATACCGGTGAACTCGGCCTTGATACCGGGACCTATACCATCTATGCTGTATCAGCGCCACGTGACCGGTATCACCTCGAACACACCTCATGGCAGGCGATTCCGATCACGCTGAAACGTCCGTATATATCGGTCTCGAGCAGGAGAATGTCAGTTGCGCAGGGTGATGAACTGACGATAACCGGATCGAGCGGTGGGAGTTTTGATGCCGGGGTGGCCATCTGGATATTTGGCAGGAATTACTTCTGGTATGACACCGTGCAGACTGAGCGGGGCGGATGGTTCTCCTATGATCTGTCAGGTTCAATAACCCGGGATATGGCGCCAGGCGAATATTCTATCATCATCCAACATCCGATGGCAAACGGGAACTTTGACCTCTGGCCTGACCGGAATCGTGAGATGGTGCTCGGAACAACTCCCTGGTATGGTGCCCCGGTGTTCAGAATTGCAGGCCCGGGTGCTCTTCAGGGCCCTGCAGCGGCTGCTGCCCTCATTAACGCCCTGCAAAGCCAGTTTATTGATGATACCTACACGGAATACTCTATCTTTGTCCAGAATCCGAAGATTACCATCGCATCCGGATCATTGAACGGAACGACAGAGATGCCGATTGTCGTGTCAGGGACAACAAACCTTGCCCCTGGTTCACGCCTCCTTGTGGAGATAACCGATGAGCGGTTCGGGCCTACCCAGAAGGGTGGTGATGGCAGCTGGTCCGGCTATTCAGGAACGACAACCACGTATCCGGGACCAGAAGGAGAACAGGAATATACATTTGAGATCCCTGCAGGAACACTCAAAGAAGGACGATACCAGGTCCTTATCCAGGCGGTGTCTTCTCCGGGAACCGCATCAGGTGTTCTGCAGGTGACTCTGCCAGTAATAACGCCGGTCCCGACCGTGATCGTGAACCTGACACCAACAGAAGCACCGGCACCGATCCAGACACAGGTTCTGACACAGGGGCCGGTGACGACAACCCCGGAACCTGCCCTGACGCTTCAGCCAACGATGACACCAAAGCAGGTGCAGGAGACTCCATCCGCCGGTATGGGAGCCGGGATGATTTCAGATGTTACCCGGATAGTTCAGGAACCCCCGGTGCTGCTCGGCTTTGGGATTCTCTTTGGTCTGTGCGTTGCAGGGCTTATTGCAGCACTGGTTGCTTTGATGCGAAAAAAAGAGGAAGAAGAGCAGGCTGAATCAGCAAGCAGCGATGAATTGGATCTGGAAATCCCCGAAAGCGAAGAGAATGCAGACGAGGATTCCAATTCATACGAAAGATGACGGAGAGGTGGAATGAATCCGGCCTTGTGTGGCATGACCTGCCTCTATGACCTCTTCTTTTTTTGAACCAATTGATTAGAAACCACTCTTCACAGGAATACCAAAATGTCCATCAAAAATTGCGCGCTGATAAGGAGAGATTTATCGAGTACTTTAAGGCAAACAGGCAGGGGTTTGCACCACCATATAAAATTTTACCTTGGGCCTGCATATAAAGTGTCATTGTACCTTATAATGTTCAAAAATATACCGATAATCAGGTGGGGAGGCACATGACTGAAGAAGATCCTCTATCAATAGTGCAGGTGCGGTATGCACGGGGAGAGATAGATACTGCAGAGTATGAAGAATTTCTCTCCTGGTTTTTGAAAAATATCTCATTCCAGCAGGTTCCCTCTCTGAAGATTGCATCAGAGCGGTACGCAAGCGGGGAGATCTCAATCGGGCAGTACAAGGAGATCATCTCCCATCTACTCAATGATATCAGTAATTATCAGCAGAGTGCTCCGCTCAGGGCAATTCATCTGAGATATGCAGAAGGGGTTATCGATACTGCTGAATTTGAGGAGAAGGTCGCGGTTCTCATGAGAGACATTCCCGCATATCCATACAGTCCGCCACTTGCGGTTCTGTTTATGCGGTATGCCAAAGGAGATATTGATAATCTGCGGTATCAGGAGATGCTCACCCATCTTTCGACGTACTGCACCCCAAATCTCCCGGCCACGCCAAAGGAAACAACATCTTCTCCTGAAACGCAGAAAGCCTCTGCTCC
>CAYWHV010000008.1:0-8573 GCA_964458045.1 uncultured Methanospirillum sp. | reverse complement strand
GCTTCAACACCTGCACCGGCAGCTAAAACACCTGATGCACCCCAGACACCAGATCCGTACCGTCTGAATTTCGCAGCAGTTCAGAATCCTCCATCTTCCTCACCGGTTGGTGAGGTCGGTGCAGTCCATTCAGATATCCATGAAGGATTGCCGGCAGGAATTGAAATGGGAGGCCTCGGATCAGCTCCCGGTGTCATGAATGAGCAGCAGGTGATGGCGGAACCGGCCCCCGGTATCACAGCAGAACGGGGATCATACCATATTACTGATATCAGTGCATCTGCCGCCCCGGTCACGGTTCTGGTAAAACCAGACATGGAATCTCCAAAGAAAGAAACGACCATCTCATTTAAACAAAACATTTCAGAAGTGCAGCAGGAAGAGGAAATTGCCAAAAAGACTGAACCTGAAACAGAACCATCAGCACCAGCCCCTGAACCGGATCATATTATCAGAGAGGTAGCCACCTCTCCCTCCGGGAACCATCAGAAGATCAAGGCTCTCATTAAGCAGGGAAAGTACAGTGAATCCATCACCCGTCTTGATGAGATGCTCAAGCAGTCACCTGATGACTACCGGTCATTGTTCCTGAAGAGTATTGCACTCTTTAATATCGGGAAAGGCGACGAGGCACTTGAGATATTAAGCAAGGCAAAGGAATCCTGCACCAATAAAGATGACGCAAAGGAGATAGAGAGGATCTACAGCCATATTGTTCAAAAGGGCGGCAGTAAGAACGGGCAGAAGAAGGACAAAGATAAGGAAAAAGATAACGAAGTCGAGAGCGAGCCTGCACAGATTTCATCAAAAGATGTAGGAAAAGTCCCTTCCCTGACCAGCCATCCTGATCGGGTGAAGAACGAACACTCTGACATGATCGAGAAGATCTGTAACCAGGCTCAGGGCCTCATTGACGCCGGCGATTACAATGGGGCGAATGGCATCCTTGCAGATATCCAAAGTCTTGTGCAGGATATACCGGTTGAAACCATGCAGAAAGAGTCTATCGATGACCTGTTTGCTGCAAAAGGATTTGTCCTGTATCAGCTCAAGGAGTTTTGTGAAGCAAAAAAATTCTTCAAAGAAGCAACCAGGATAAATCCAAAGAACGAGACCGCAATCCATTACCTGAATGATATCAGGGTTCGTGACTGTAACAAGTTTGTCAGGCACGTGTAAGTCATGGAAAACCCATGACATTTTTTTCACCAGGACGGCGGTTCACTATCAAACACCATCTTTTATATAATATATTGGATAATTGGATCATACAGATATCTGGCCTGTTTGTGGGATGTGAGCCCCCGGTATCCGGAACGGAGGTATATAATGAATGATGAAGAGGACATGCTCGAGCTTCTCGACGATGAGGGGACGGCTGATCAGCTTGACCTGGAGCTGGATGAGCCGGAAGAGGAAGCTTCGCCTTTCGTTGACGAGAGTATAGAAGAAGCAGCGCCTGAACCAGAAGAATCCGAAGAACCGGAGGAACCTGAAGGGCGCGAACTAGAAATTGATATCAGGTTGATTATTGTTGCAATTGTCGCAATAGCAGCGATTATTCTTGCAGGGGTATTTTTTGTCATGCCTATGCTGATGCCGTCCGGTCCGCCGACGGTGGTCATGACACCAAGTCAGTCTGGAGAAGACGTATTTCTGTATTATGAATCCGGTCCTGACCTTCAGGAACAGGATCTGAAGTTTACCCTGGGCGGCGCTGAACTACCACGAGAAAAGATCATGCTGATGGGGGGCATGACCTGGCCGTGGACACAGGGAACAGTCCTCAAGGTTGATACCTCCGGATATGAAAAACCTGCAACCGTTGCGGTGATATATACAAAAGGGGAGGGAGACTCACTGCTGCATTCCGCACCGGCAGAGCCCACTCCGACACCAACACCAACTCCCACACCTGAGCCGACTCCTGAACCGGTTATGACTCCGGAGGTTTTGGTCCCTTACCAGCAGATTCCGGTTCAACCCATTCAGATGGAAGATCTCATGAATCAGACCCTGATCAGGTTTGATGCACAGCCAGCCACTGGTATCCAGCCACTGACCGTTCAGTTTGCTGACCAGACACAGGTGTGTGCACAGAATCGTTCATGGGACTTTGGTGATGGCATGACATCAAATGCGAGGTACCCTGAGCATATCTATCCATTCCCCGGTACCTACACCGCAAACCTTGACATGACCTTCTGTGACCCTGATGAGTCATCAGATTCACCAACAAAAGAGATCACCGTTCTGCCGGTTGACAGACAGGACACGCTCCTGTCCGGCCCCGGGGCTGCAAGTATTGATGCCGGAGGGCAGTTGTTCTTCACCGTCAAGGGCCCTGGGATGTTAATCAGGATTGGTGGAAAGGACTACTACCTTGAAAAGGGCGACCTGGTCAGACTTGACCTGAACGATGGCGGAACCGGGTACATATCAATCATTAACAATGCAATTGTCCAGTTCAACTTTGATAATGTGTCAATCTGGGTAAATGACAAGGAATTTGAATCCGGATGGCTGACAAACATCAATATCAACCAATATGAGCAGATTGCATCGGCAGATATCACCATCCGGATTATTGCCCAGGAGCCTGGTCTGAAGGGACTGGTGAACGGAATTCCTGCGATTGTGGCAAGTCAGGGGCAGATGGTGACCCTGCATAATGTCGGAACCGATTCAACCGGCAAGTTCCTCTTCAGTATCCAGGACAAGGCAGGATTTTCCTTCAGGGGAGGTATCGAATCATATGAAGTCACTACTCCCTTTTGAATATTTTTAAACGGCGAATAATCGATGAAAAGGCAATCTGTGCGGGGGTGCAGACAGGTGAGGAAATCGGGATGGGTTTGGTATATGGATAAAGAACACGCAATGACACAGATCCAGACAATCATGGTCATGACCGTTATCATGGTTGCGCTGTTTCTTCTCGGTGTGATCCTGGTTGTATGGAATCCGATACCAGAACGGATACCCCAGGCCACCATCAGTATTGAAGGCGAAGGCGATTCCATCGTAATGCAACATGTGGATGGTGATCCGTTCTCATCAGACCGACTCATCGTCAAGGTGAACGGGGATGTCCAGCCAAATACGAATATGAATTTCCAGGGGGGGACATGGCCCTGGTCGCCCGGAGAGCGGATGCAGTTTTATTATCCGGCACCGGATGCTCCCCGACTGGTTGAAGTGTTATATGTGACCGATAAGGGAGAGAGCATCCTGGTTGACAAGGCACGCCTTGATCCCCCGCCGGTGGTATCGGCAACCCCGCTTCCGGTTGAGATGGTACTTCCGGTCACCCCGACTCCGCTCCCGACCAACATCCCGGTAAACTTAAAGGATGCAAACCCATTCCAGCCACCGATCAGTGACTTTACCGCTGAACCCAGGGTTGGCGATCCACCGCTGACCGTGACATTCCATGATCTGAGCTATGGACAGGTCTCAGAATACCTCTGGAGCTTTGGAGACGGTTCCACGTCTACCCTGCAAAACCCGGTTCATACCTACTTTGTGCCAGGAGCATACACGGTCAGTCTCCTCGTGACCAATGCGTATGGATCCAACCGCCGGACAGCCGGGGATTTTATCGTTATCGGATCCCCGCCAATCGCAAAATACCTGGCCGAACCATCCGGTGGACAGGCTCCGCTGACTGTTCAGTTTACCGATCTCTCAACCGGCAGCCCGAAGAGCTGGGAATGGTCATTTGGCGATGGGACCCAGTCATCTGAAAAGAACCCGGTCCATATCTTCCAGTATGCAGGAGAGTACAATGTCACGCTCCGGGTAACCAATGCATACGGGACCGACAAGTACTC
Organism: uncultured Methanospirillum sp.; assembly: GCA_964458045.1. Lineage (GTDB taxonomy): Archaea > Halobacteriota > Methanomicrobia > Methanomicrobiales > Methanospirillaceae > Methanospirillum. The sequence continues at coordinate 4,740 of CAYWHV010000008.1, read as the reverse complement.
CCAGGAGACCGGTCTGAATGTCACCGCTCCGACTTTGATGGATGTATACCTGACTGGCAGTATCAACGGGGCGCTGATCCCTGATGGATATGTCAGGCTCAGGGTGACTGATCCGGCCAGTTCCATGAAGGTTGCCGGGAAGATCTACTCCTTTGAACCAGGAGATATGATTCAGCTCATCTACGGATCGGGTTCCTCGGATGGAACCATATCCACCGACAAGAACCAGTTTACCGCATTTAACTTCAACGACATCACCCTGGTGAAGAATGGTGAGACCCTGGCACGGGGACCGGTCAACAGCTTCACCCTTGGCGGGTTTGACAGCTATGCATCAACCTTAAATCTCAGCATTCCGAAAGGGGATCCCTATACGACGCTGTATATCAACTCAGAACCGTATAAATACGTTGAAAGCCCGAAGTTCACGTTCTCCGGTATCGGGCCTGATAAAGCAGGCCGGTTCTTTTACCAGAAATCAGCCCAGAGCATGAACTTCCAGGGTGGGATTGCCGAACTTACCATGGGGTAACCCGGGTTCGATCGGCAACCTTTCATTCTTGGCATACGATACCATAGGCACACACGTATGCCAGACCCCCGATTATTATTTTCATTCATTGTACTTTCATTGATAATCTCCCTCCAGGGCTGTGTACTTGCTGATACAACCCTGTACGAAACAGACTTTTCAGACGCAGCCGGATGGGAAACAAACAGCCCTTCGTCTTTTTTTCTTGATGAAGAGAAGGGACGGTACCATTACCAGATAACAGGCGGTACCGGATCCTATTCCTATTATCCTCTCTCAGGGGCGTTTACCGGCCCCTTCACCCTTGAATTCGATGTCTATCCAGTCCTGACCGAAGAGAAGAGTTCATTCAGGTTTGGTCTTGGAACGGAAGGGTATGACAGTCAGAGAGGGCCGGTTGTCCTTGCAGAACTCTATAACCAGAATGGTGAAGAGGCGTTTGCCCTTACTGCCATAACAAAGGAAAATCTCCGTTCACAGACACTCTCTATTCCGGGGAAGGCAAATTACAGCGGAAAGACCGTGCGATTTGTGGATGGAGAGGAGTATCATGTCAGGCTTACCTGGTACCCGGTTGAAAAACGAGTCAGTATGACGGTAACAGCCCCGGGCGATGATACTCTGCTGTTCAGTCATTTTGTCATGGTAACAGGAAAGATGGAGGAGTTCACCCACCTGTTCCTGACCTCAATCGGTGAAGGACAGAACGGGAGGAAGGCACAGGGGTATATCGATAACATCAGCCTGACATCGTTAAGCTCAGTTCTTGCAACCCCGGAGCCCACCATCACGTCACAGGAACCGACACCAACACCGACTCTGGTGACCAGTGTGACCAGCAGTGTTCCCGGACCAGAGGATGAACCGGTGGATGATCCAATCGGACCGACACCTAAAAGAACCCCCCTTCCTGCTCCCCCGACACCAACCCCCACTGAAAAGTCAGGGTTCGTACCGCTCATCGGCATTCTGGGAGTCGGAACTGCTCTTTTCCTCTTCAGGAGATAACCATGGATGAACATGTCATAGAAGCAGCCGGACGATGCAGGGTGGTCGTCAGGGATGGTGTAGTTGTGGAGGTTGGAAGCCCCCTGATACACGACTGTCCGCTTGCACGCCGGTTTGCCTGTCCGGTAAAAGAGATGACACCCGAAGCGATTCGGGAGAATATCCAGAACCGGATAGACTCGTTTGGCATGTGTACCCCAAACCGGGAACTTACTTCAGAAGAGGTGTTTGTCGGATTCGGAGCATCCGAGGTTATCAGCACTGCCCTGAAAAGCCGGTTCATAGATGCTGCGGTCATCGTCTGTGACGGGGCCGGAACCGTTGTAGTGACAAAACCGGAGATGGCACAGGGCATTGGCGGAAGGATGTCCGGACTTATCAGCACATCGCCCATTCCTGATGTTATCCGGAGAATAGAAGAGGAGGGAGGGATCGTCGCTGATCCTGACCATGCATCACTTGATCCCCTCGCAGGAGTCCATGCTGCGAAAAAGGCAGGGTATGAACATCTTATCGTGACCATCCATAATCCGGAGGATGCACGAACCATCAGGGAATTTGATCCTGATGCCATCATCATTGCCGTGCACACAACCGGATACACATCTGAGGACGCGGAGAGGGTCAGACAGCATGCAGATATTGTGACCGCATGTGCCTCACAGACCATACGTGAGATCTGTGGACCGTGCGCCATCCTCCAGGCAGGATCCACAGTACCGGTCTATGCCCTCACTCCAGGCGGGAAACACCTGATCCTTCTGCGAATGGCAGCGATAGAATACCCGCTCTTTGTAACCCATGCTGACCTGCCGGTCACCGGAGAGAAGAGTCCGAGCCCCCTGATCTGAGAGTCACCTATTTATCTCCATACGCAAAATCCAAAAGCTGATGAGATCAATACGGACTGGAATGCTCATTGTACTGTGCATTTCCCTCTTTTCATGTCTTTCCATGGCTGCACCGATGCCGGAGGATATGGTTTTTTTAACCGAAGAATATCCACCATTCAATTATCTGGAAAACGGAGTCCCCTCGGGGCTGTCGGTGGATCTTCTTAAAACTGCACTTGAAAGAGCCGGGATTCCCTTCTCCACCGAAGATATCAGTATCATGGCCTGGTCTGATGCGTACCGGATGACAGAGTCCAGAAACAACACCGGGCTCTTCTCGATTGCACGAACACCGGAACGTGAAGAACTCTTCACATGGGTCGGTCCACTGATGCAGTGCCCCCTTGTTTTCTTTGCTGAAAATGAATCCCTGAAGACCGCCCGGCCGGAGAACAAAGATCTTCGTGCCGTGGTCATTAAAGATGATATCGGCATGTATGTCGGTAAAGAGGCGGGAATTTTGGAAGAAAATATATTCCAGGTGACAACGCCTGCTGAAGCAGTCCAGCGACTGATCGACGGGACATCAGAGGTCTGGGTCTATGCACAGTATCCAGGTGAGAGCCTGATTCAGACCATTGCAGAGGATCCTGATTCATTTTACATTCTCGATGATCTGGGCAGGTCAACCTATTACATTGCATTTAACCGCAATACTGATCCCGAACTCATCAATGCCATCCAGACCGAACTTGACGAGATGAAAGCGGACCGTAAGGATGAGGGAATTACCACCTATGAAAAGATTGTGGGAAAATATATCGGGCCGATATGTGCTGAAAAGTCACAGACCAGGCAGCAGATAACTGACCTTGTCAATCTCACTGCAGATGCCATCAGCCGGGATGCAACCGGCACCCTTGCCGATATTCAGAACGAACGACATCCGTACAAAGACCGATCTGATCCCTCATTATATGTGTATATCTATGATACCGGTGTAACCCTCATAGCCGATGCCGGCAATCCTGACCTTGCCGGGACAAACTTTTCAGGAAAGATCGATGCATCAGGGAAGAAATTCAGGGATGAGATCGTGACCGGGGCCATGAAGCAGGGCTCAGGTATCGTGAGTTACACCTACTCAAACCCGCTTGAGACGGGAATTTTCTACAAAGAAGCCTATTACACTCTTGTGACCGGGAGTGACAAGAAACAGTATGTCGTCGGTGCAGGCCGGTACCTCTCCTGTGACGAGGTCTGACCTACTTCCATCTCTTTTTTACATGAAAGAGCCGTGACTGCTCTTCCCGCTCCAGTTCTTCCCTGCTTGCAGTAATAGTTGCAATTGACTGTTCAAGCGAGGGGATAACAACATGTTCGAGGGCTTTAACCCGGCGGGTAATCCGCTCTATCTCTGCTATCAGGTGACTGAGTGCTGCGGCATTTCCGGCATATGCAATGATGGCATCAACCAGTTTCTCATATGCATCTGCCAGATCATCAATGACCAGGGAGGTTCCAAGAAGCCCGTATCCCCGGTCCACAAGATCGGTCCTCACATTACTACCGGTGATCACCGGAACCCTGATACCAAACAGGTTCTTTTCAGAGAGTTCAATCTCCGTCTTCGATTCCACAGAATATGCAGCAATCGTCATGTTGAGCATACCTTCAATCATGTAGGCAGGGGCAAGAAGATGCCTGACCCGCCGGTGTCTGACCATCAGGAGATCATATTCTGCCTTTACTTCGGGTGCAAGCCTCATTACTTCCATAATCAGCCCGTCAAGTTTCATCTGCAGGGTCTTATGGGACCGTACTGCGATTTTGAGCCTGGTCTTTAAAACAAGGAGTTCAGATTTGGTCGGCCTGACATCCCGAAGATATGACACCTCACATCACCAGGTGCTGCCTGATAAAGTCCGGATTCACCCCGAACTGTTTTCCCCTCGCAATGGCCCGGAGGTTTGCAATCTCGTACCGCTTATGCTCAAGATAGGAGATGATGGGGAGAACAGAGAACTGGTGACGCCGTGCAAGTCCGTCCAGGTGATGAAGGAGCATGGTATTCACCGAGAGCATAACGGTATACAGAGGCGTCTTATGAGCGGCCCATCTCTGCCAGACGACATCTACAGCATCAGCTTCACAGACATTCTCATCACATCGCAGGTTCCGGAGTGCTTCGGTGAGGATAGTCAGGACACCGCCACGGGACAGTTCACTCACAAAGGCCTCCCGGTCAGTCACCCCGTAGAGCCGCTGGAAGTCTTCCGGAGTCATATATCCGCCGGAGACCATGTACGGGGTTATGTCAGACACCTTGCTTCCGGCACGAAGCCTGAAGATATTCCTGATATTGAG
>CAYWHV010000007.1:15563-21617 GCA_964458045.1 uncultured Methanospirillum sp. | reverse complement strand
ATTTATAGGATAACAAATCGAGAGATATCCTATGCAACTTGCCGAGTTCCGGGTTCAGAACTATAAAATTATTGAGGACACCGGATGGGTTCCGGTCCAGAACCTCACCACATTTGTCGGAAAGAACGAATCAGGAAAATCTGCAATATTCCGGGCACTTTCAAAACTGAATCCTTCAGACGGGGAAGGGTATGACGGGTTGAAAGAGTTCCCACGCCAGCGGTATGCAGCGGAGATTACCAGAACCGACTGGCCGGTCGCCTCGGGCAGGTTTATCCTCACTCCTGATGAGCAGCGTGATATATCTGCGATATCGGAATTGTGCAGTGAAGTCAGACATGTTGAGGTCACGAGGCATTATACCGGGACATACAGCATCACCTATCATCCGGATGTCGGGGTAGACCTTGTTACCCCTCCTGACCTGATTTATGCAATAGAAAGTGCCATTGAACATATCAGAAACCTTACCGCACCAGAAGGGAAGGGCGAGGAACTGGGCCGGATAAAAGAAGGCCTTCTGGCATTTCTGGAAGAACAGAAAGGCGCAATTCCGGTCGACGGACAGGTTCACAAACGGCATATTGCAGATCTCATAAATGCCATTAAAACCAGGGCCAATGAACCCTGGCAGCATGATATCCTTGACCCGGTCACTGAACCAATGTACCGTCTGGTCAGGCAGATGGAGATTTTTGAAGGGCTCATGGCCGCCAACCGGTACGTTATTGAGCATCTGCCAAAATTTGTCTACTTTGATCAGTACAATGTTATCGAGAGTGCCATTCATATCCCGACTTTTATTGCAACCCTCAAATCCCACCCTGATACCCCCGGTCTTCGTGCAACCAACTGCCTCTTCAGGCATGTAAACCTTGACCTTGATCAACTGGACCGGCTCGGCTCTCACAAGAACGCGGTTGATAATAACCCGATCATCAGAAGACAGGTTGATGAGCGGTCAATCCTCCTCTCAACCGCCTCAAACCTCATGACAAAGAAGTTCGAGGACTGGTGGGGACAGAGAAAGATACGGTTCAGGTATGATATTGACGGAGACTACTTCAGGGTCTGGGTATCTGATGACCTCGATCCCTCAGAGATAGAACTGGAACAGAGAAGTGCAGGTCTGCAGTATTTCTTCTCTTTTTACCTGGTGTTCCTGGTAGAATCAGGGGATGCATACCAGGACAGTATCCTGCTCCTTGACGAGCCAGGCCTTCAGCTCCACCCGACCGCCCAGCAACAGGCAACCCGGTTCTTTGAGCGGATCTCTCACGAAAACCAGATATTCTTCTCAACCCACTCGCCATTCATGATTGACCTGGATCATCTTGACCGGGTCAGGACCGTCTATGAGGGTGAGGGCGGGAACACAAAAGTATCGGTATCAGAATGGCCGGCAGACCGCGATTCTCTCTTCCCCCTTGAGGCAGCCCTTGCAACCAGGATTGCAGACAAGACCCTCTCCGGTGGAAAGCAGCTGGTCGTTGAAGAAACCCATGACCTCTGGCTGCTGCAGGCCATGAACTATGCTCTCCGGAGCAGGGGGAAGACCGGCCTTTCTCCTGACATCAGAATCACCCCGACCGGAGGGGCGGCAAACCTGATACCACTTGCCCTGATGATGACCGCACATAAGAAACCCGCAGCAGTCCTCCTCTCAGGCCACAATATCCCGCCAGGCGTTCTGGAAAAACTCCCGTCCATGCAGATCCGTGAAGGGAACGGGCTGCTTCTCTATAGTTCGTTTGTAAGCCACAAGGGTGCAGGGATTGAGGATCTCTTCTCACCTGAGTTTTATCACAGGTGTGTAAAAGACATCTACCCTGACCTTCCCCTTGGACAGATATCAGAAAAAAGCCCGGCTGAGCGGAATGAAGAGCGGGGAGTTGCCCTTCAGATAGCTGACCTTGTTGAGCGAAGACAGGGAGAGCATTTTGAACGGTGGCGGGTTGCAGAACTGCTCTCCGACCGGATATGCGAGTCTCCCCAGAACCTGGATGACGAGACGATTGACCGGTTCTCGCGTCTCTTTGATGAAATCAACCGGTTGGTATAAGGAATCAGAGGTCCAAAGCCTCTGCCTTTTTTGATGATATAAGATTTGAAAGGACTGCCCGTCCGACTTCCTCGGTTGTCGCAGTGCCCCCCAGGTCAGGGGTCTTGATCCCGTCGGCGATGGTCTTTTGAATTGCCTTCTCAACTTCAATAGCACAGGGTTTTTCTCCGACATACTTGAGGAGCAGGGAAACACATCTGATGGCTGCAATGGGGTTTGCAAGTCCCTTCCCGGTGATATCAGGGGCACTGCCATGGACCGGTTCAAAGAGAGCCTGATGCCGTCCGATATTTGCACTGGGAAGCATCCCAAGGCCTCCTTCCAGGTATGCAGCCGCATCAGAGAGGATATCCCCGAAGATGTTTGTCGTCACAATGACGTCATACCGGCCCGGGTGCTGGAGCACATCAAGAACAAGCGAATCGATATACTTTTTATCGATGGATATCCCTGCCTTTTCAGCCTCCTCCATGCAGATATCAAGAAAATATGAATCAGACTTCAGGACATTCGCCTTATTGCCGATGGTCAGGTGCCTTCTTCTCCGCTTGGCACAGCCACTGGCAAATTTTGCAATCCGCCTGGATCCTGCTTCACTGACAACACGGAGGGTGCAGGCTCTATCCTTCTCCTGCCATTCTATACCTGAATACAGCCCTTCGGTATTCTCCCGTACGATCAGGATATCAAACCCGTCTCCGAAGACCGGGCGGAGATTTGCATACAGGTCAAGCTCTTTTCGAATACGCAGCACCACACTGTGATATTTCGGATCCGGAGGCGTTGTAATCGCACCAAACAGGATAAGATCCGCCTTTCTGAGCGTGTCTAGTGTCTTTTGTGACAATGCATCTCCGGTCCTCTTCCAGCACTCATACCCCAGATACACCGGAATATACTCCCAGTCAGGATGAAAGTACCGAAGCACTTCAAGAGCATACGGAATTACTTCAGGTCCGATACCATCACCGGGAGCCACAACAACCCGCTTCATCCATTCCTCCATTCATGAATACATGCATACAGGGCATCGGTGATCTGCTTGGGAGATGCACCCCAGTGAACCACCACACCCCTTTTTCCATTCAACGTCTGTACCCCGCTGCGTTCTGCACGGCAGCATCGTGCAATAAACGGCTCTTCCCGCACTGCATTTGCCGGGCAGATATCGATCAGGGGAAAATCATGCCCATAGCAGTCTCTCAGCACCTGCCTGGCCGTCATACACCCGGCAACCTGCTCATCACCGACAAGCCGGTCAGAATCAATGGTTCGTGAAAACCCTCCTGCCTTACAGGGATATGCATCGGCCTTTGTCTCCCTGATGTCATTCACATGATAGCAGAACCGAATCTCAAGCTCCCCGAATATACCGGCCTTTTCAAGAATCTCCAATGTTCCCGCAAGGTGCGGATGAGGAGGCGTCACATCATAGACATGAACCGTGAGCAGGGATGCAGGGTCCGGGTCACAGATAAAGATCTTATGCTCCTCGATCCCGGTGAAGATGGTGCACCGTTTCGGACTTTGAAGGGCTTTCTGAATCAGATCGCCCCGGTTATGAAGCACAACCGGTTCCGGATACAGGTATACCTCATCAGGAGCTGCTATCCGGGTCACCGATACAATATCCCGCATCAGTCCGTCCCCGTCTGCAGGCTGTACGGCTAATATTTCATACCCGCCGGAGACTTCATGAATCAGATACTCGGAGAGAAAATACACCCGGTCCCCTACCGGTTTGTTTCCTGCATACCCGATGCATTTGCAGTGGGGCGGAAAGATCATCTCTCAAGTCTCCGTTTCCAGTATTCTATCAGACCACCGGACGAGAGAATCTCCTGCATCCGTGGAGAGAGTGGCCGGAAGATCTGCCTGGTTCCATCAACGTCTACCCACCCCTCGGTGCAGTCAAAGGTGATGGTCATACCATCGGTGCATCCGGTCAGGTCACATTCCAGTAACGGAAGCCCGACATTGATACAGTTCCGGAAAAATATCCGGGCAAATGAGGGGGCGATGACCGCAAGAACCCCAGCCTCATGCAGGGCCCGGGCTGCCTGTTCCCGTGACGACCCGCAGCCCATGTTCTTCCCGGCAACAAGCACTGACCCTTTGAGCCGTCCGGCAAGGCCGGGGTCAAGGTCTTCAAACACATGCTGAGCCCAGAAACTCCAGTCTTTTGTCCGGAGATAGCGTCCGGCAATCACCAGATCCGTGTCGATGTCTTCCCCGATACAGACTGCAGGGCCGGAACCTTTCAGAGCGGTCATAATACCTCCCGTGGATCAGTAATCTCACCAAAAATCGCACTTGCAGCGGCAGTGGAAGGTGAACAGAGATAATATGAAGCTCCCACACCCATCCGGTTCTTAAAGTTCCGGTTCGCTGTTGACAGGGCAACTTCACCTTCACCCAGAACCCCCATATGGGCACCAAGACAGGGACCACAGCCGGGTGATCCCATGGTGCATCCAGCCTGCACGAGGTCAGCCGCAACCCCGGAGGTTATCGCCTGCAGAAAGTCACGTTCTGATGCAGGAACAACAATAGTCCTGACCTTCACCCGGTGTCCTTTCAGTATCCGGGCAGCCCGTGCCAGATCTTCAAACCGGCCGTTCGTACAGGTCCCGATAAAGACCTGGTCAAGATGGGTTCCGGCAAGGTCTGAAACCGGTTGGATGGTGTCCACCCGATGAGGAACCGCACAGACCGGCTCACAATCGGAGAGGTCAATAAAGCAGTCCTGTACATAGTCCGGGCTCTCCGGAACCTGCATCGGACAGGGAACAGAGTATCCTGCAAGATATCGCTCAGTCTCCTTGTCAGCATAGAAAAGCCCGGTCTTTGCCCCGGCCTCAACAGCCATATTACAGAGGGTCAGCCGTCCTTCCATGGGAACCGATGAAGCAGATTCGCCAACGAACTCAAGCGCAGCATAGGTCGCTCCGTCCATACCAAGTCTGGCCACATAGGAAAGAGCAACATCCTTCCATTCAACTCCGTTCTTCAGGGATCCGGAGAGATGGATGCCGATTGAGTCAGGAATCCGGAGCCAGGTCTCACCGGACACCCAGATACCTGCCATGTCACTTGCCCCGACACCGGTTGCAAATGCTCCGAGAGCACCGAGTGTGCATGAGTGAGAGTCGGCTCCGATGACAACATCACCGGGCGCTACCTGCCCCTCCGCCATCACCTGGTGACAGATACCAGAGCCGATATCCCAAAAATGGACCTGATGTTTTTGTGCAAGGGTCCGGAGCTCTGCCTGGAGCTCGGCAGTCTGGGAATTATTCGCAGGAGCGATGTGATCATAGATGATGTACACGGAATCCGGGTTTGCGATACCCGGAGCGCCCATTGCATCATAGATGATCTTTGCCTGAATCCCGGTCCCGTCATGGCAGAATGCCCGGTCCACACGCCGATCAATATACGTGCCGGCCGGGGCACCCAGTATCTTCTCCGATAATGTCACCATTGATTACATCCTCCCCGGTTACCCGGGAGATGATCTCCGCAAGCACCCGCTGGTTGATACCACATTTATCCTCACTTCGATCCTTAATCATCTCAAGTACCTGCATAACCTGCTCATCGGTGATGTGATACCCAAACGAGGTCAGAATATGCACAAGGGCACGCTTACCGGTATGTTTCCCAAGAATGAACCGGCGCTCAAGACCCAGGAGTTCAGGCGGGATGAACTCATAGGTCTCAGGGTTTTCAAGAATGGCGGCGATGTGAATACCACTCTCATGAGCAAACGCATTTGCACCGACCACCGGTTTTGTCGCCGGCATGAAAATCCCCGTATACTTTTGAATACGTTCAGAAAGGTGTGGAATTTCAGTCAGGTCATACCTGGTCACCCCGCCCTTGAGCACAAGGGATACCAACACCTCCTCAAGCCGTGCGTTTCCTGCCCGTTCACCAAGACCGTTCACCGTGGTATGCAGCTGAAAGGCTCCCAGTTCAGCGGCAATCAG
>CAYWHV010000007.1:10624-15463 GCA_964458045.1 uncultured Methanospirillum sp. | reverse complement strand
GCAGAAAGACCAAGCCGGGAGATCTCCCGGATCATCTCCTTCTCATGAACGGATACGATGGGAAACCCTGCTTCGATAACCTCAATTCCGATGGCATCAAGCCGGGTTGCGATATCCTTCTTCTCTTCAGGTGTAAACGAAACCCCCGGTGTCTGTTCACCGTCCCGGAGGGTTACATCACAGATTTCAACATGCCATGGTTTCATTTGCATCTTTCTTCCGGACATTCTCCCTGAATGACAAGCACCCGCAGGGAATCCTGAGGGGCCATCATCACAGAAATTTTTTCATGTTCGCTCGCATCACAGACGATCGGGTCTGCAAATCCCAGATACGCACAGACATCCGGGACCGGCTGCCGGCCCGTCGTTCCCATGCACCGGTTCTGCAGGACGATACAGAGAACCGGCCGGCCTTTTGCATGCAGATCAATCAGGGCCTGGATACCCGAGTGGAGCAGGGCATAATCACCGGTCAGGGCCACCCCAGTCGATTGTGCAGCAACCCCCACCGATGATCCCATCCCATAATTGGCAATCCCAAAGGTGTACGGCGGGATCATAGAGAGGAGACTGCAACCGGTATCACTGATGACAGAAATTCCCTTCTCCTGCAGATGTTCAAAGACAAACTGAAACGGACAACCAGGACAGAACATCCGCGATGAGCCACGTTCTCGACGGGACACCGGACTGTCATCATGAACCAGGGGTGAGATGGGAAAGGGAAGGTGCCCGGCTTTTGTCAGTTCCATAACGGGTGCATAGGCACGAACCGCACGACCATACATGGTCAGGTCAGAATCGGCAAGCTCACCACTTCCCCTCAATGCGGATGGTTTCGGACAATCCTTCCACAGCAAGTTCAGGTCATCGGGCATGAACCGGACAATGGAAACCCGGGAAAAATGTTCAGATACACGAAAGGCCTCGCCGACCGGATCAGCCCCGGATACATCAATCACCGGACATACCGCAATGGACCCGTACAGCCTTGAGTCCTGAACGGTCTGGGTTCCGAATGCATTCGGATCATCACCGACGACGATGACAACCCCGGCTTTCAGACCCATGGCAGTTGCATGAACCAGGGTATCGGCAAGCACATTCATCCCGACATGCTTAACAATCACACATGACCGTTTTCCCGAGAGTGAGTCTCCAAGTGCATACTCAAGGGCAACCTTTTCGTTGATGACCAGCTCTGCCCCGGTCTCTTCAATAAGGGTTGTCACCGGGTATCCGGGCACTGCATACACCGAATCAGCATAGGCCAGTATTGCCGTGCCAAGTCCGGAGATCATGTATCCCTCCCCGGAATCAGGTCACATCCGGTACAAGCCGGGCACATGGTCAGGGCCGCTGTTGGATCCAGCCCATATTTTCGGAGCAGATCTCCATGAATCCGGGCAATCCTGATAATCCGGTCAGGGTCAGGGGCATGGAAATCAGTCAGATCACCACCCGGAGTCAGGGGCCTGATAACCGGCAGAATCCCGTTCTGGCACAGATGCTCAATACATGCCGCCATCTCGTCATCAGTCTCCCCAAGGCCGAGAATAATATTGGAAAAGACATGGTTTCTCCCAAACAAAGGCACTGCAGCACGAAGGGCGGCGATAGCATCATCCCTGACAAGGCCAGGACACATGACTAAAAAGAGCTGGTCGGTTGCCGTCTCAAGATTAAATTTTACCTCTGATACCCCGGCTTCTTTCAGACGAACGGGTGTTGCAGGATCTGGGTAGATAGAAACACCAATCGGAAGATGAAACTTCTGCAGCCTTCTGACGACATCAAGAGTATATCGTTCCTCTTCATGAATATCGGTCAGCACACCTGAAGTCAGGGATATTGCATCAACATCTGGAAGTACAGACGCGACCATCGCCTCTATCTCATCAATGCTCCGCCGTGGTCCGGGACTTTTCCAGACATTACAGTACCGGCACTGGAAGATACAGGAACCGGTGATGGTCAGGTATGCCTGACGGGGACAATGAAGTCCGGGTTTTTCAAGAATGCCGGGATACTCCTCTCCTTCAAACCGGAGAAGCGCCTGTCCATTCCCGGCATGCTCTATCTCAACACGGCCGGTTTCAGAAAGGGTAAGCCTGACCCGGCGGCCATCCATGGAAAAAAATACCGACCCGGCCTTTCCTGCCCCCGGACCGGCACGGGATCGTGCGATATATTCATCTGCTGAAACTCCGGTCAGGTATGCAGAACCTGCATTGAGCAGCCGGGCTTTCAGCTCTGTCCACATAACCGAAGACCCTCATCATACCGGGTGTAAAACGGGATTGCTGCGATTGCCCCGGTAATACCCCGGCCATTTATCCAGATCGTGAGATCATCACCCACAAGAGCCCGGGCATCATCCGGGGAGACCTGTCCGGATTTTGTCTGCCATCCGTACTCAAGAAGGCGTTCAGGAGAGAATCCGGTAAAGACAGCCATGCCGGTCTCTTTCGAGAGAGTGTACTGCATCAGGAGATCTTTAAATCTCCTGGCAAGTTCATCCGGATTGTTGCTTGCAAACTCTGCCACCACACCGACACAGTTCTTTGTCCTGAACGGAACCGGGAAGAGCTGGACGATTGTGTGGGAGAGGTACCGGTGATCTGTATCTGCAACCGTCCGGGCAATATTGTGAACAAGAGTCCAGGTGGCTCCCTCTTCAGGGGTGTCCGTGTCATCTACTCCGATAAGCACCCGGCTCTTTCGGGGAAGCACTATTGTTGAACCGGCGACTTTTCCCCCGCCTGATTCGTCATACGAAGAGCGGAGCACCCCCTCGGCGCTTGCCCGGCAGATAGTGGCACCAACCCCGCCACCACCCATCCCCATATAGGAGATAGCAATCTCATTCCCATCGACACCGACTTTTGAGATTCCAGCCGGGAATTTTGACCCTTCAAGGGCAAGGTCAACCTCTCCGGTCCGAAGAAGAAACCGGTTCGTGGATCCGACTGTCCTGACGTCGGTTACAAGTGGTGACTGGGCATAATGCTTTTTCACCCACATGGCACCGCCGATACAGTCAAAGCTCTCGATAAGTTCTACCTGACTTCCTGTTTCATCGGCAAGTGCACAAATCCACGGATAATGGATAATATATGGCTCAGATATACCAGACATTCCGGGCTCCAGATGTATTTGGGGGATCTTTGTTGGCGAAAATTTCGTCAACAAACATGGTGCACCAATAGGTATAAGTGTTCCTTATTTATATCGAGGTAATCTGACCAGATGAAATTATAATCAAAAAATGTTCATTCGTCGTTCAAAGAAAATTCTTAACTCAAATATGTGAATGCTTAATGACGAGATGCAAGCTATGATTTTTATTCGCATCCGATCTGAACACTGATCAGTTGAATGAACGCAATAAAAAAGGTGAGCATTGAGTTCCCAGCTGACAGATTGAGAAACATTTCAATAATTCCTGCACAGCGATTATGACAGCCGAATAAGTTACAATATTTCCTAAAGTGAAATTATAAGAGCCTAAAATAATATGATATATCCATGAAATTCCCAATTACCATCTATAAGGATGAGGATAATTGGTACGTAGTCGCTTGCCCGATAATTCCAGGTTGCATGAGCCAGGGCAAGACAAAAGAAGAAGCTCTTCTCAATATCCAGGAAGCGATAGAATTATGCATTGATGTGAGAAAAGAGCAGGGGCTGCCTATTACTATTCAGATGACGGATGTAGAAATTCCTATCCATGCCTAAACTACCCATTGTGAGTGGAAAGGAGGCGGTTACTGCATTTAATAAATTGGGCTCGCTGATTTCACGCCAGCGTAAAAGCCATGTCATCCTAACAAAAGAAGGGTCAATCAATACCTTATCTGTTCCTCTTCACCAAACTTTAGGACCCGGCCTTTTACGGGATCTGATACGTGTCGCTGATATCACCGTTGATGAATTTACAAAGTTCTTGTAAATTTCATTATAATCCCTTAAAATCAGATGACGGTGATCCGTTCAGGATGCTAGGGGCACATAATTATCACAGTCATAAAAGAGATGATCAAAATTCTAAACAACTCATGAACAGTTCAGAGAATTAAAACAGGATTCATGACTAAAAATTAATTGGTTATAAAAACATCCGGCACTCTTCCTGAACTTTTGTGACATACGCATGGGTGATATCTCTCCGGGTGATGAGACCCTTCATAATGAAGTGTCCATTCTTTGTTTCCACTATAGGGATGTGACCAATATTCACTGCAATCATATCTTTCAAAATTGTCTCCAGGTCCGTATCAGGACCAGCGGTCACCAGATCTTTCATCATAACGGTGAAGATCTTGCGGTCATCAAGGCAACCTCTACAATCCCTGAGCGTTACCAGGCCGACCAGTAATCCATCTGACGTAATAACCGGGAACCCATAGTGTGTTGATTCTTCAACAAGGGTAAGGACCTTGCTACAGGGATCTTCAGGAGAGAGGGTAACTAACTTTTCAAGTGGAGTCATTGCATTTCTCGCCGGAATTACCTGGAGAACATGTGTATCAAACTCACCCCTATGCGCCCCGGATAGTGTTTTGTTCGGAAGCTGTGAGCCATAAATCGTCTGGTTTCCGACCAGGATAACACTTGCAGCGACTGCACCCATGGCAGGGACAAAAAGTGAGAAATCACCGACCATTTCGATAATCATAATCAGACAGGAGATAGGTGCATGGGCAATTCCTCCGAAAAGAGCGATCATTCCACAGATAACAAAGACCGGAACAGCAGCCATGGGAACAATATCAGGCAGAAGATAGTGCATAAGCATCCCAAAGGCACCCCCCGTCGTTGCACCGATGGTAAG
>CAYWHV010000007.1:0-10524 GCA_964458045.1 uncultured Methanospirillum sp. | reverse complement strand
GAAGATAGTGCATAAGCATCCCAAAGGCACCCCCCGTCGTTGCACCGATGGTAAGACCTGGAGCAAATACTCCCCCACTCCCACCGGATCCAATCGTGAGCGAGGTCGTTACGATTCGAACAACGGGAATGAAAAGTAAAACTGAAAAGGGTAGAAGATTATAGATTGCGAGTTGAATAAACCCGTATCCTGAACCAATACTTCCAAGAGCAATGAGGAAAGTTTCCGGTGAATAACTTGCAAGCGCTATCACTAATAGACCGATACAGGCAGCACCCATGACCGGTTTAAAGTAAATAGGAATATTGTGGGCAATGCAAAAATTTTTGAAAAAAACCCCGGTCCGTTGAAAAAGAACAAGATACCCGATACCAACAATTGCACAGATAACCCCGAGAAGAACAAAAAGAGGGATCTCTGTTATCGACCAGAAGAGATCGCATTTTGAAAAAACGGGCTCATATCCTTCAAAGTATCCGAAAATGCCATATCCAATGATTGAAGAGAGAAATGCGGGGACGATTGCATCTGACTCAAAGTCATGAAGATAAAGAATTTCAGCGGCCAGAATAGCCCCACCCAAGGGAGCTTTGAATATGGTGCCGATACCTGCACCAATCCCTGCAGCGATAGCAATACGCCGTTCTTTTTCGGGTAATTTTAAGAGATCTGCTGCAATAGATCCAAAACCTGCAGCAATCTGTGCCGTTGGCCCTTCACGGCCAGCGCTTCCTCCGGTTGAGATGGTACATATCGAGGCAAGTGCCTTAATGAGCGGGATTCTCCGACGAATGTACCCTGATTTGTGAAAAGCAGCAATTGCCGCATCCGTACCATGACCTTCAGCTTCCGGTGCAAACCGATAGACAAGGAATCCGGATGCCATTGCTCCAAGACAAATAATCGGTAAAAACATCCAGATATTCGATGGAGGGGCCCAGCTGGATATTGTTTCCAAAGACATTCCATCCACCGGATACTGATACCCCCATATATCCCCCATAATGAAGCGGGTTGCGATTTTTATCCCTTCAAAGAAGAAGAGAGCGCCAAACCCGGATATGATTCCAATAAGGATAGACAGACCAATGGTTTTGCGGAAGATGATCACTTCTGCAGATACCATAAAAAAGTAATATATTGTTTGATAGGGTTAAGTATTTCCTTTTTCTTTTCCAGGAATTATCAATTTTTCAATCATCACAAATAAAAAAACCACTTTTTTAATTATTCACAGGTAAGGCACCAGACCTCTTCATTCCACCCGACCAGCCGGATGATATTCAGACACATGTCCCTGATCTGATATCTGCCAAACCGCGATTTATACGAGTAGGACCCAATCCGGGACTTAAACCGTGACGGGTCGTCAGAAAAGTACCCTGGATACTCCCTGACTATCCGGTCAAACTTCTGAGGCTCTTTCTCAAAGACAATTTTGACCGTGTGTTCCAGAACCTGGTACCAGTATTTGACCTCATAGGTTGTACCTGCCAAAGACAGCATGGTTGGCCGTGCCATCTTTGGTATCTCACCCTGCCGCATACAGGAACCAGGAGATGCAGAGGGTTTTGGGATCTCTGTTTCAGAGGCCTCACACCGTGCCCAGATCTTTACACAGAACGCAGCCAGAACACCAGAGCGCTGATCAATCTGGTATCGTCTCCAGAACCGGATGTTTTTCATACCGGCATTCATCATCAGGTTATCAAGGGCATACCAGGCCTTCTTGACCTCGAAATCGGCATTTTTTATCGCCGGGTTCTCCTGCGTAATTGTCAGGTTTCCAAGCCGGTGCACAAAGTCGGCATGGACTGAAGACCAGTCAGCACCGAGATGCTCTTTCCAGTTTTCAGAGAGGGATTCTGGCATGATATGATCGATCATCCTGACTTCAGCCTCATCCTCAAAAAGAGCATATGATGCAGCAGGGTCAGAGCCCCGTGGCTGACTTGAAAAGTACTCCTCAAGACGTTCTATAATGACAAATGCCAGTTCATTGTCAGAACCCGGCTGATAGAGATCGCTGTACCGGAGATGATCAGTAAACTCATCATCATCCGGCATATCAAAGGGAGCCTGAAGCGATGCGATAAATGACCGGGTCTCTTCAGTGGTAAGATAGCCGGCTCCGTCTGATGCACCCCGACAGAGGATCTCAAACACCTCCTCATAGACTGCATCTGACCGCTGGCAGACCATCCTTCTTACCAGGTAACTTTCAACACAGGAGAGGATCTCAAGTAACTCCTCATCTGACAGAGGCGCGTCAGGATTTCTGATCCGATCATTTGCAGCCAGCAGGAGAAGAATAAATGGCGCCGGGGTGTTATTCCCAATTCGTTTGATTCGGGTGAGGGATTTACACATCTCCTTTCTGACCCGGCTGTCTCCGTCGCCCTGCTCAGGAAAGAGAATAAGCCGGTAGTATTCGGAGAACCGGCTGATATCCCGAAGCAACATCCGGACATCATCTGATGAGGCCTGCTGGTATCGTCTCCGGATCTTCTCAAAGATCTCCCCATGCCGGATGATACGGCCGTCCTTCATACAAAAGTGCCGGATAAAAGATGAGATAAGAGCCTGATCATTATTCAGACGCTCTTCCATCGGTTTCCAGAACTGGTCATACTGGGCTTCTGCAATCTCCTGACTGTCCAGATGGGCGAAGAAGAAGTTCCGGATGAGATCAGACTCCTCAAGCGGCACCCCCCGGTAATTTAAAGCCTCAAACACCTGGTTGGGATTTTCACCTTCATCAAGCTCAATATATACGACGCAGAGGTCCTCAGTTATCAACTCCTGCAGAGTATTCAGCTACATCCCGGACCACCGGTCCATCTGCCACCAGTAATAGTCAAACCACTCAACTATACCTGAATCCTGGTCAAAGACATAATCTTCATCAAAAATATGAAAAAGCGCGTTTTTATCGACACGGGTCGGGATGACGACATACTGCCCTTCCCCGCTCTTTGGGGCGTTCTTTAAAAAATCAGATATCTGATCATAGAGCTCATGCAGCCCTTTCTCCCGTGCAAATGCCCTGATAACAGAAAGGATGATACTGATGGTAGTGATACGCTGCTGGCCGTCGATGATAACATATTTGTCAAGGTTTTTTTCATACTCCCTGACGACGACGACTGAGCCCAGAAACCGGGCGGGGGATTTCTCCGTTTCAGTACGAAGAGCATATTGTTCCCGGATATCGGCCCATAACTGCTCCCACTGCTGTCGTGACCATACGTACGGGCGCTGAAACAGCGGGACCTTGTATTGTTTCGCCCCGTTAAATAAGTCCCAGACTGATGCCTTGGTCGCTTTCATTCACTATGAATCCCATAAAAAATTGAACGTACTCATGCTTTTAACCACCGGTTAAACCAGAAAGGGTATCCTGATGACTACAATCCACCTGGTTGATCTATCGGTTACAATTTTTCAAAAAGATCCCGATGAAAATCCCGATACATCGGAGTTGAGTCGGTTTGTGTCCGGAGAGTTCTTTTAAATCCAAAGGCTTCATAAAAACCTATAGAGCGGTTTTTTGCATCTACGGTAATGATCCTGCATCCAACATGATGCAAAATAACAATTAAAAAACCATAAGGTTTTCAGTCAGCCAAAAATCGTAACACTTTTTTTTCAATAGGAACTTCACAAAGCCAACTTTTCCGAACGCCGCGGAAGCCTGAAAAAAAGATTAAAAGAGTTCAGCCAGTTTAAACTGGAATGGTCCGAGCTTACCTTCATAGTTACCGGCACTGATAAACGAAACACCCGGAACCTTGACTGCAGCCTTGATACCTGCTGCCATTGCCTTCTTGACCGCTGCCTCATCAACACCATTGATGACCAGCTCATAAATGGATTTTACACCCTCAGGGACCTTGGTATCCGGCACTTTCTCGCGGATAGTCGGACAGTACTGCTCATTGGTTGTTGCCGGAATCGGGAACTTGTAGTTCTTTGAACCGACTTTTGACCCGGAGGCAACGATACCACCGGCAAAGCTGGTGATGGTGCCTTTTACTTCCAAAATTGCATCTGCAGCTGCCTTTGCTCCCATAAGAGCGGTCATCTGGTTGTCTGCCATGACAAAGAAGTTCCCGCCGGCGACACCCTTGACCATGCCAAAGATCTCCTCACCGACATAGTCTCCTTCCATGATCGGGATCTTCCAGCACTGCCGTCCGCCAACATCCACCTTGGACTCGAACTTGTCTCCGAAGAAGTGAATCTTGATATCGAACTTCTCTTCTGCATCAGGCATGCCATTAAAGACAGAGGTGGTTGCTGCGGTAAGGACACACTCAGCAATACGCTCCATGACCTGCTCAGGGACTTTCTTCTTTGAGGCACAGATCAGAATGGATACACCAGGGCGTCCGTCCGGGGTCTCATCTGCACTCACAAATCCTTCTATACCTGCCTCACAGGGACAGCCGATTGCAGAGGTTGCAAACCCGGTTGCCTCTGTTGCAGCAATCATGGCCCATTCACGGGTTACTCCGGTTATTATGACCCGTGATATCCATATTGGAAATCCTTCAGCAAATGTGTTATCAATTGGTACACCGTTCAGTTCCATTACGGTTCCTCACAATGAGGTCATCTGTCAGACCAATAATGGTTGTGAATTCGATCTGATACCAGGGGGCACCAGGACCGTCAGTCCAGGTTTATTCTGCAGGCCTCAAGCACATCACATCCCCGTATTGGCTGCGATGGGTCTGCCGTGGTAACTAGAGTTGACAAGGCCAGCACTGAATCAGGAAGTTTCATCCCAAACAGGTCGGTGGACCGGACCTCGTGGGAATGAGTCTGGACAGTTTTCCTAACCGTCCCCCGGTTGATGACTATTCCCATCCGGTTCATAAGAACTGCCGCATGGGAAAATGTATGGTCCTCGGAGAGCGACAGGCAGAGATCCACGATGGGTGATCCAAACCTGCTTTTTTCATAAAATGGTGCTTTGGCATAGCAGAGCTGACCACAGTCCCGACAGTGAAAGCGCTTGACATATACATAGATGTGTTTCTCCCCTTCCGGGGAATAAACCGTTGAAAAACGCCGTTGTTTCATATCATGGCTGACTACCATCCCAAGACAGTTTGGACAGGGAAGGGAGTCAGTAAACTGGACACCCGACACCCCTGTCACTGCCTGATAGACCAGGTCAGCAATAATCGGGGAGATAAACGGTTGGCGACGCATCTACAGGATAATACATTCTGCCGGTCCGGTTTTTAAGTATGACGATGTGCATCCGGCGTCCCAAACCTGGTGAGAAGTCGCCAGAGGAGTATTGTCAATGTTATTGAATACAGGACCTGCAGAAAGATGGTCCCAGGAATTTCCATGCTGAAAAATATGATTATTGCATAAAAAGGAGTCAAAATGGAGACAATGTCCTTCTTTTCAAACAGAAGCGCAAGAGCTGCTAACACACATGAACCTAGAACACAGCCCCAGATAAAACTCCCTTCATTTTCAATTATACCCATGGAATGCAGGAAAAAAGAAAAACCAATCCCTGCCCAGGGAAGGACAAGTGAAAGAATGCATAAAACCTTTTGGAGCATTGTCAGGTTCCTGATAGGAAAAATATCGGCAATATTCATTACCCTTAGCCTGTGACGGAATGGATGATGAAATATCCGGATTATGTTCAGGACCTTCATCCGTCAATCACCGATGAGGGTGTCACTTTCAGTACGATGAAATTGAAATCTTATTTCCTTGGACTATTTTTCTAAATTTTGGCGTTGCAAGCCCGGATAACTTTCAAAAGTGTTTAATACTATCACAAAATACTTAATGTTTAAGCCTGCAAGGCGTGTTGTGTGGCCTTGTTGCAGGCAGACTCTGTGAAGGTGTAACAAACTATGGTATTTCATCCACCCGTACAAATTGTCGCAAAAGGGGCAGGAGCCGGAAAATATAAGACCGGATTGCCAGCATGGAACATGGTTATCCGTGGGTTCATGTCAGGAGCCTATATCGCCATGGGAGCAGCACTGGCAACAGTCTGTTCAACTGCAGTTGCTGATAACCTCGGAGCAGGTTTCGGACAACTCATCCTGGGTGCAGTGTTCCCTGTTGGGCTTATTATCACCGTTCTTTGTGGTGCTGAACTCTTTACCGGAGACGCAATGCTTGCACCGCTCGCAGCATTTGTCCACAAAGTCAGCTGGGCCAGTGTCCTTAACCTCTGGTTATGGGTATACATCGGAAACCTGATTGGTTCTCTCTTCTTTGCGTATCTCATGGCCAATGGTCCATTTGTGTCATGGAACGCAGCAGGAGCCGCAACTGTTAACGCATTTGGGTTAAGAGCAGTTGCAATTGGACTGGCTAAAACAAGTTATGTTGGAACCATGGGATTCTATTCTGCATTCCTGAAAGGAATTGGTTGTAACTGGCTCGTTAACCTGGCTATCCTGCTCGGTATATGTGCTGATGATGCAGTGGGTAAATTCTTCGGAATCTGGTTCCCGATCATGGCTTTCGTTTCAATTGGGTTTGAACACTGTGTTGCGAACATGTACTTTATCCCGGCCGGTATTATGACGGCAGGATACCTGAACGCAGACCAGATAGCAACCATCGGGGCGGAAAAACTTGCAGGACTTAATTATGTTACCATGTGGACCAGCAACGTTATACCCGTCACCATTGGTAACATCGTTGGTGGTATGCTATTTGTCGGTGTTCTCTATTGGATTGCTTTCAAGAAAGAGATCGAAGCACTTGAGTAATTTAACCACCCATCTTTTTTATGCATATTTTTCCGAAGCAATTTCGACCATCGATTTTACATCTCTTTGTCTTTGCATTTTTCGCTGTTCTTATCGCTCTGTATATCCTCACTACCGGAGATACAATGATGCTCATCTGGGGTATCCCGACACTACTATGTCTGCTTGCATTTCCCATGGGTCTGACATATCTCTCACAAAGTCAGTATACAAATCTTGTTCCATTATATCAAGCAGAAGCGAAAGATGTGAAAATCAGGGAGATTAATCAGTCAATGATTTCCAAACCCATCAGAATTGAAGGGCTTGTGGAAGAAGTCAGATTTCGTTCTTTAAACCGACCCCATTTCATAGTTGGAGATAAGACCGGAGTTACAACCGTGAAGATGTTTACCAATCCGCAACAAGATATTTCAAAGGGAGATATCGTTGAGGTGTATGGTCAGGTCATCCGGAGGTATATCTTTGCAGGCGATCCGATTGTCAATGGTGTCGATATCAGAAGAACGGACACGAACGAGATAAAACAGAAACCATCTGAAAAGAAAAACAAGAAACAGAATTAATACACTTTGATGCGCACCTTTTTTTTCGTCTTCCATTATTATCTTTTTTGAACATTGACCAAGCCAGGTGATTAGATGAAAAGATTTAACTTTTCATGATACGTCTCAAACACATGTAAAATCCGGATGGAACCATCCACCGCTAATCACCATTTCTTAGAATTTTTTCATAAGACTTATCTTCCATTATTTAGAACCTCTTTTTACCGAGGAATCAAAATGGATCTCAAGTATGTCCAGACTACATGCCCGTACTGCGGTACCGGGTGTTCATTTAACCTCGTGGTAAAGGACGGTAAGGTTGTAGGGACTGCTCCCTATCACCGCTCTCCGGTGAATGAAGGAAAGGTATGTCCAAAGGGGACCTATGCCCATGAATTCATTAACAGCCCTGACCGTCTGACAAAACCACTGATTAAAAAAGATGGCAAATTCGTTGAAGCAACCTGGGATGAAGCACTAAAACTCATCGCCTCGAAATTCAAGTCATTTAAACCTGATGAGTGTGCCGTTCTTTCATCAGCCCGTGTTTCCAACGAAGAAAATTATGCCATGATGAAGTTTGCCCGTGGCGTTCTTAAGACAAGACATATTGACCACTGTGCACGTCTCTGCCATGCATCAACCGTTGCAGGTCTTGCAAACATATTTGGTTCCGGGGCAATGACCAACTCAATCCCTGATATTGCTGAATCAAAATGTGTCTTTGTGATTGGTTCCAACACATTTGAGAACCATCCGCTTATCGGCCGTCAGATCATGAAGGCAAAAGCAAACGGTGCAAAAGTTGTCTACGTTGACCCACGTCGCACACCAACCGGAAAACAGGCAGATCTCTTCTTGCAGTTTTACTCCGGAACTGATGTCTGTCTCCTCAACGGTATGATGCAGGAGATCATCAGAAACGGCTGGGAAAACAAGGAGTTCATTGAGAAGCGCTGTAACGGATTTGAAGAACTCAAGGGAGAGGTCATGAAAGATGACTACAGCCTTGAAAATACATCAGCCGTTACCGGAGTCCCGGTGGATGAGATAAAGACCGCTGCCGAATGGTTTGCAAAGTCCGGCGCGACAACAATCCTCTATTCGATGGGCATCACCCAGCACACCACCGGAGTTGACAATGTCAAGTCGGTCGGTAACATCCAGATGCTGACCGGAAATCTCGGACGGCCGGGAACCGGTGTGAACGCACTTCGTGGACAGAACAATGTGCAGGGTGCCTGTGATATGGGGGCACTCCCTGTTGTCTTTACCGGGTACCAGAAAGTCATTGATGAGGCCGCCCACAAGAAGTTCTCTGATGCCTGGAAGTTCCCTGACGGCATTGCAGAAGGGAAGAACGGGTACGAAGTCACGGTCATGATGGATGTCCTGACCGACAAGCCGGGTGAACTCAAATGCATGTACATCATGGGTGAAAACCCGATGATCTCCGATCCTGACCTGACTCACGTCGAGCATGCATTAAAATCACTTGAATTCCTCGTCGTTCAGGATATCTTCATGAATGAGACCGGTGTCCTTGCAGATGTTGTCCTGCCTTCCTGCTGCTATGCAGAAAAAGACGGGACGCAGACTTCCACCGAACGCCGTGTCCAGATGTGGAGAAAGGCCCAGGATCCACCAGGAGAGGCAAAACTTGACTGGCAGATTATTGCAGATATTGCAAAGGCAATGGGATATGGAGACCAGTTTACCTGGAAATCAGCTGAAGAAATCTTCACCGAAATGGCAGCTCTTACTCCATCCTATGCCGGAATGGACTATGAGCGTTTGAACAGACCAGAAGCCCTCCACTGGCCATGCCCAACCAAAGAACACCCGGGAACCCCGATCCTCCATATCGAGAAGTTTGGTATGCCGGACGGTAAGGGTCTGATGACTGCCATTCCGTTCAAATACCAGCAGGAACGTCCGGATGCAGAATATCCAATTCTCCTGACCACCGGTCGCTGTATCTGGCACTGGCACACCGGAACCATGACCCGGAGATCCGAAAGCCTTGAGCGTGAGGAGCCTACCGGATGGATTGAGATGCACCCAGAGGATGCAAAAGCCCTCGGAGTCAAAAACAACGAGATGGTAAAGGCAATCAGCCGCCGTGGCGAGATCACCATCAAGGCACGTATCACTGACACCATTAAGAAGGGCGTCATGTTCATACCGTTCCACTTTGTCGAGTGTGCAGCAAATATGCTCACTATCAATGCTCTTGACCCCATCGCAAAGATTCCGGAGTCAAAGGCATGTGCAATAAAAGTTGAGAAGATTATGGAGGCCTGAACATGGCAGCAAAAGGCGATATGAGCTATGTCTGGGCAAAAGACAAAGATATCCTCGAGAAGGGAGAATGTGGTGGAGCAGTCACTGCACTCCTGAAATATGCACTGGAAAGTAAATTTGTAGACGCTGTCCTTGCTGTCAGAAAAGGCCAGGATATCTATGATGCAGTTCCTGCATTCATCACCGACCCGGCAGAAGTTGCATCCACCGCAGGATCCCTGCACTGTGGAACGCTCCTGCTTCCAAAGATCCTCAAGAACTACGCCGACGGTGCAAAGGGCATGAAGATCGCCGTAACCTGCAAGGGTTGTGACGTCATGGCCTTTTACGAGCTTGCAAAGAGAAACCAGATAAATCTTGACAATATCGTCATGATTGGTGTCAACTGTGGTGGATCCGTAAGCCCGGTCAGTGCCCGGAAGATGATCGCTGAAAAGTTCGGTGTTGATCCTGACACCGTCCACAAGGAAGAGATCGACAAGGGTCAGTTCATCATCGAGTACGAAGGCGGACACAAGGGCATCAAGATTGATGAACTTGAAGAGGAAGGATTTGGACGCCGGTCCAACTGCCGCCGCTGCAAGATGAAAGTCCCCCGCCAGGCCGACATTGCTGCCGGTAACTGGGGAGTTATCGGAGACAAGGCCGGAAAGGCAACCTTCCTTGAAGTCTGCTCTGAAAAAGGTGCAAACCTTATCAACAGTGCACAGTCCAAGGGAGCCCTTGAGACCTGTGCTGCAGAAGCCAAGGGGATCGAGATCAGAGGCAAGGTCGAGAAGGCCATGCTCAAACTCGGAGACGAATGGAGACACCGTGACTTTACCGGTCTTGGCACCGGAAAGGACCGGCTGAAACTGATCATGTCAGAATCGGCAAAGTGTATCAAGTGCTATGCCTGTGTGGAAGCA
>CAYWHV010000006.1:0-21647 GCA_964458045.1 uncultured Methanospirillum sp. | reverse complement strand
CCATCAGGCCCGAGAGCGATGCAGGTATTTAGGGGTTTTTCAGCTCCTTTTTCCCGGTATGATCCAATGATCCCTATGCTCACCTCTCGTGCAATCTCCCGCATCTTATCTACCATATCTCCTGTTTCTTCTGTTGCATGAGTAGTATCATGTGGGTCCCACCCGGTCAGTATCTGCTCTGGAAATGCAACTAATTCAGCATCCCCCTCAACGGCCTCAGCAGCATACCGTCTCATCTTTTGTAATCCCGATTCCGGATCATTCCAACAGGGTGATATTTGTGCTGCACAAAGGATCATACATTATCATCTGGTGTTATTACCCAAAATGAGTTTTTGGGTATTCCTTATCTTCACAAAAAAACTGAATCTGAAAGGAGGTTCTCGTATGTCGGAGGAGAAGAAAAAAGAGATTGAACTGCAGATATCCGGGATGCATTGTGCTACCTGCGCAATTACTGTTGAAAAGGGTCTGTCCTCAACTCCCGGCGTAATGGAGTCCAAGGTTAACCTTGCGACAGGGAAAGCACGAGTTTCGTATGATCCAACGCAGGTATCCATTACAGATCTGACCGGGGCGGTGGAAAAGAGTGGTTTTTCAGTCACCCAGGAAAAGACGGTCGTAAAGGTAGGAGGTATGACCTGTGCCTCCTGTGTTCAAATCGTTACCAGGGCCCTGCAGGCACTTGATGGTGTGATATCAGCAGATGTCAACCTGGCGAATGAGCGGGCATATATTTCATATAACCCTTCACTTGTGGATATCAGAAATATCAGGGATGCCATTCATAATGCAGGATACCAGTTTCTTGGAACTGACCGTGATGAAATAGATGAGGGTGAAAAATTACGGGAAAAAGAGTTGAAACAGCAACTCATTAAGATCATCATCGGGTTTGGTCTTTCTCTGATTCTCATGGGAATGATGTATATTCCGGATCATGATATGCATCTGATCTCCTATCTTCAGTTTCTTATAGCAACTCCTGTTCTGTTATGGTTGGGCGCCCCAATCTTTCGTGCCGCTTTCGGTGCTCTCCGGAATAAAACCCTGAATATGGATGTTATGTATGCGATGGGCATATCTGTTGCATATCTCGCAAGTGTTCTGGGAACTTTTTCGATTATTCTTGATATGAGCACTTTGTTCTATGAGACTGCCCTGATGCTCACCGCATTTTTATCCCTTGGCCGGTATCTTGAAGCACGGGCAAAAGGACGGACGTCATCAGCCATAACATCACTGATTGGTCTGCAGGCTGAGTCTGCGTCGGTTATTCGGGATGGCATTGAAAAAGACATTCCTGTTCTGGAGGTAATTCCCGGAGATATCATCCGTATGAGGCCGGGTGGAAGAATTCCGGTTGATGGCGTGGTTGTATCAGGGTCAAGTTATGTGGATGAATCCATGGTGACCGGAGAACCCCTGGCTGTATTACGGGAAACCGGGCAGGAAGTTATCGGGGGAACTCTGGTCACGACCGGGACATTCAATTATGAAGCGACGCGGGTTGGCTCTGACACGATGCTTGCCCGGATTATCAGGCTGGTAGAGGAGGCACAAGGGTCCCGCCCTCCTGTCCAGAGACTTGCTGACTATGCTGTTGCCTGGTTTATCCCGACCGTTCTTCTCATTGCGGTTCTCTCATTTCTCTATTGGTATGGCATAAGAGGAATGGATCTTCGCTTCTCCTTACAGACCCTGATTGCGGTACTGGTTGTGGCATGTCCATGTGCTCTTGGTCTTGCAACACCGACTGCAGTAACGGTTGGAATCGGACGGGGTGCTGAACTTGGTATACTTATCAGGAATGGTTCGGTTTTAGAGATTGCCGATAAAATTACCGTGGCTCTTTTTGATAAGACGGGAACAATCACCAGGGGAAAACCGGTTGTCACCGATGTGGATTCCTTTACCGGCAATCCCGGCCTCCTTTTATCCATGGCTGCATCCCTTGAATTCCTCTCCGACCATCCCATAAGTTCTGCCATCCTTGCGAAAGCGCAAAAAGAAGGGATTGAACCGGCAGAAGTCTCGACATTTCAGACAATATCGGGAAGTGGTTTATCAGGGATTATATCAGGTGGAATGGTCCGGCTTGGAGCCCGTGATTTTATCCTTTCCGGGGGGCTGTCAATAACACCTGATGAAGACGCTCTGATATCCCTGCGTGAAAAGGAAGGAAAAACTACCATCCTTATTTCACGGGAAGATCGAATTCTGGGTCTTGTATCAATTGCGGATCAGGTAAAACCAGACGCGAAGATGGCTGTCCGGCTCCTGAAAGATATGGGTATCAGGTCTGGTATGGTTACCGGTGACAATCAGGTGACAGCAGATGCTGTTGCGTCAATGGTTACTATTGCAGATGTGTATGCCCGGGTTCTTCCAGAAGGAAAAGAAGATTTGGTAGCTAAAGTTCAAAGTGATGAGAAAGTGGTGGCATTTATCGGAGATGGAATAAATGATGCACCTGCTCTTGCCAGGGCAGATACCGGTATTGCAATCGGTTCTGGCACTGATGTTGCAATTGAAAGTGCAGATATTGTTCTGGTCAGGGATTCACTCATGCACATTCCGGCAGCTCTCCAGTTAGCCCGGAAAGTCATGGGAAGAATCAGATTGAATTTATTCTGGGCTTTTGCGTATAATATTGTGCTCATACCGCTCGCAGCCGGAATTCTCTATCCCACAATCATGTTCAGACCGGAATATGGAGCTCTTGCCATGGCATTCTCATCGGTTACCGTTATCAGTCTCTCCCTTTTGTTAAAACGATATACACCTCCGGCTCTTGCCTATGTAATGAAACCTGATATGCATAAAGGCGAACATGAAATTGATCCGATCTGTGGTATGTCAGTGGATCCGAAAACAGCAGAATTCATATCTGACTATAAAGGAAAGACCTATTATTTCTGTAATAAAAGATGTAAGGATACTTTTGATAAGAATCCTGAACAATACAAAAAATAATTTTTATTCGTATACTGTTATTTTTAGTACCCTGGATGATGTAGCGCTGTATCCGTCATCACCGGAAAATACTGCTTCAATCTGAACAGATCCACTCTCAACAACCGGAAGACTGAATGAGTATTCACCGTTGATGTCTGTCGAGACAGAACCCGCCTCTCTCCAATCAAGCATTCCACCAAACGCACATCCACCAAGACATCCGACCGGGCTTGTTGCAAGCCTGTACAAAATATCCTTGTGTGGTATACCTTTCCCTTCACTATCTGTTAATCGGCCTTTAAATGAGACATAATCACCGGTTTTCGGAAACGTGGGCCAACCGGTTAATGTCAAAGCCGTCTTTTTTGGTTCATTGCCCGGTACTGCAAGAACCGAAATTTTTTCGCTGTATATTCCTGTATATAATGCTTCAAATCCCCAGTCCCCACCTACGTCCGCTACCTGGTTGTACCTGAATGTCCCGTTTGATGCAGGTTTTGCAAGCATAAAGGAGTCCGCATGTGAACCAGAGGGCGCATTAATGAGGATGATAACATCAGATGGTTGTGTTCCAAATAATGACCGGTCAATCTGGCCTGACAGTGATATTCTGTCACCAATAATAACCTCATCCTGAAGTTCTTTCAATTGAATGAGGTCAGATGGAAGTGTATTTTCCATGTTCCCATCCGGATATGCACATGTGTGAGGTACGAGAAGAACACCTGCACATATCAGGATTAACAGGAAATAAGTCATTTGCATTTCAGATCCCTATCGCATCCCGTATATGTACTATATTTGTGTGCGGGCTTATCAGGTTTGAGGAAGAATCTGTTTTCAGATGAGGAACAGAAAATAATTGCCCCAGGTTTTTCTACTTCAGGTTCCGGATATTTATCCATCAGTATGAGCCCAGACAATCCGCTCATCGTAATGAATCCACCAGATTCTGTGATATGGGATGTATACTTCCTCTTCGAATCCGGAATCCCGTTTCAGGACAATGTAACGGTTTTCAAGCCTGGTAACTTCGGTCCCGTGAATTATTGAACAATTATCCCTGGCTCCCCGGTTCAGATATCCAATGACTACTTTTGAGAAATCACACTCAGGATCGTACCAGATTCGAAGCAGGATCCGGTGTGTTGTCCTCATAAAAAAGAGAATTTATCTAATTTCGAGATGTTTCCGGTACTGCTCTGCCCGTTCATAATAATCAGATGCATCTCCTGACCTGACTGGTCTCCCTTCAAACCAGGGATCGACAAATCCAGGACTGAGCAGATGGGCAAGGAGTTCCATTTCACGAAGACTATACTGTCCGGGTGATGTCTCACTATGAATATAACAATAGGTATATAAAGAACCAAACAGACACAGCAGAGGCCTGGCATAGCGGTATACTGTCCCGGTTACACTCATAATGATGGGATAGGGACAGGCTGCAGTAATCTTCAGTAGTCTGATAACATCTTCTTTTGACTGAGGCTGCACAGCAATTTTCACAATATCTCCAAATGAATGGAGTTCTTCAATTAAGGCCTGCATTTCATCATCATCAGGCATCCGGTTCTGATGGCATGAAGCGATAATTGTTTTATTGTGCTTTTTTACTTGTGGAGCATGTTCTTTAAATCTGATTTCAAGATCGACCAGATCGCCAAGTCCAAGATATGGTTCTATTTTCGTCCATAGTCCGTCCGTGCCTCCGGCATATGCTCCTCCTTCATCACTACTCCGGATAGTTAAAATGATAGGGCCCTGAAAGTTTGTCCGAAGTGTTTGTAAAGCATCCTCTATTGGCTCAGTAATTAAATCAAGCCGGATCTCTAATGCATCTGCTTCTGAAACCTGTGGTGATAAAACTTCGCGGGTGCTCGACAGGGATGCGATAATTTTTATGAGTCGGTTTGGATCTGCCTTGAGAGCCTCCGCGGTCATTTATCCTCTCCCGATGACGGTAATATTGGATAATCTGACTGAAGGCACAATGGTTGAACCAAGCGTTCTTGTATCCTTGCTGCATCCCTCTATTTTATGAAGAATGTCAAAGATGTTTCCTGATATCATACCAGTTCTGATTGGTTCCTGTAACTCACCGCTATGTGCAAAGAACGGTGAGGAAAGTTCTACTGAGAAATCACCAGACATGGGATTTGCAGTGTGGGCACCGATAAGATCATGGACGTATATTGCTTTTTCAGAAAGAATATCAGATTCCGGTCCTTTGAGGATGAGATTGTGGTTCCCTATAGCCGGAGCACCTGACTGACCGGTCCGAACCGCACTTGCAGTTGGGTTTTCTCCATACCGGTATGCTGTCCTTAAATCATAGGCAAAAGATCGAAGGATCCCATTCTCGATGAATGGATTTTTCTGAACCGGCATTCCCTCTCCATCCCATGAACAGTTGGCAACGCCTCTTGTATCCATGGGATCGTCGATGAGAGAAATTTTATCGCCTGCTATCATTTCTCCAATTTTTCCGGCAAATACTGATCGTCCGGTATGAACATTTCTTCCTGAAAGTGCGGGAATGACTGCAGCGTCAAGAAGTTGGGAGATTGCCATCGGTGAAAGGACAACATCATAGATGCCGGTTTCAATCTCTTCTCCTCCCTGTCCCTGAAATGCAAAAAAAGATGCTTCCGTTCCGGTTTTTTCAGGATCAATGGTGTCAAGATTCCATGAGGTATCAGATTCATAGCCGGTGGACTGCCCGGCAATCATCTCCAGACTGACATGCACCTGTGTTCCGGTTGTGCTGTAAAGTAAACCGTTACTGTTCGCAATGGTATGTTCTGATATTGCGACCGATGCAGATCCTGAAGTGATATCTGCAGCATAAGTTTCTGCACCGGTCTTCAGCCGGTTGATAAGATCGGTGGCGAGGGCCGGATCTGTATTCACCCGTTTGTCCAAGGCAAGAGGTTTCTGGTCAACGTCTTCAGGTCCCGGTAGTCCTTTCCAGGGAAGGGGATCAGAAAACCTGGCACTTGCACATGCAGCATCAAGACAGTTCTTCCAGGTCTTCGGGTTATCTGTACAGGATACTCCGATCTTTCCATCTTTTATGATCCGGATAATTATGCCTGATCCCTTGGATTTACTACCGATGGCAATGTTATCCTGTTTCAGATCTGCCGCGATTGATTCACTCTGGGCATAGAAAATCTCTGTCTCGTCAGCGACATGTTTTGCTGCCCGAAGAATATCTTCAATCAATTTCGCACCCCCCGACTACAGCATTATCCAGCAGAAGATGTGGTGACCCGTCGGTGACCGGAACAGTCTGCCCACCTTTTCCACAATATCCCGGATGCAGGGCCAGATCATTTCCGATGAGGGAGATGGTATGCAGGGTCTGTAATATCTCTCCGGACAGGGAAACATCACGAACCATGGTGGTACATTCTCCATTTTCAATCAGGAACCCGTATTCAGCATTAAACTGAAACATTCCACGTCCCGGGTCTACCTGACCACCCCGGGATCCTTTGAGAAGAATCCCTGATTTGCACTCTGAGATGATCTCATCATATGTGGAGTCACCGTTTTCAATGAACGTATTACTCATCCTGACTATCGGCTCAACACCTGGCATTCCCCGACAGTGTCCTGCAATACCATCTCCAACAGATGCAAGTGTCTCTTTGGAGTGCAGGTATGCTGAGAGGATTCCTTTTTGAATAATTTCGGTCCTTTTTGTCTCTGTTCCTTCATCATCTACCGGACAAAAACCAAATTGTGGAAGTGAAGGGTCGTCAACAATGGTGAGGAGAGCTGATCCAATCTGCTCATTGATCTTTCCTTTCAGAATGGAGCTTCCCTCTTTCACCAGGTCCCCCTCTGAGGCATGACCCACTGCTTCATGAGCAAAAACCCCTGCAAGTTCAGGATCCAGAATTGCCCGCATTATTCCTCCTTTTGCCGGTTTTGCATCGAGGAGTTTTTGGGCACGATCCGTTGCTTCCCTGGCCATATCCTGGCGGTGCCTGATGTTCAGGCCTGATATGGTATGATCCCGCTCATACCCCATCTGGACAACCCCTGCACGTGAGGCTACGGCAAGTACGGAAAATCCGCATCTGCACAGATGATAGGTGTATGAATGACCAAGGCAGTCGGAAAAAGAGACCTTTTCATCCTTTTCGATATAATTAATCCGACGGCTGACAATATCCTGCCCTTCGGTTGCCTTATACATGTCAAGCAGAATGGAAACCTTCTCATCAAGACTCACATCTGCCGGATTTTCTTTCATTGCCGGTACTGCATGAAGGTTTGATGGTGTCTCCTGAATCGGGATATGAATATTGGTAACCTGTGATGCATCATATGCTTCCTGAATGAAAGACTCCGGCAGGTTTTCAAACTCTGCTTCTTCGCCTGAAACTGAAAGAATTCCCCATCCCTTATCTCCAAGAACCCTGATGACTGCTTTATCAAAAAAGGAGGAACCTGCCTGTTCCACTCGCCCGTTATCCACATCAATCTGGGTAACCTCCCCGGTAACCCTGCGGACGTCGTAGTATCTGTATGGGACTGACATCAGACTACCGTCCGGTGTGCAGGAATTTCAGTTCCCAGTATTGAGCGGGTTGTTGACCATGCAATTGTTTTTAGCTTGTCAAGGAACATCTCCCGGTTGTCAGGAACCAGGGCAATCTTCAGTACCTCATCGATCCTCTCAACCGGAATGATCTCAATTGTTGATAAAAATTCATCTTCGATAAGAACATCACCAAGATTGGCCTTTGGTATGAGAACTGTCCTGATACCTGCGCGTGCAGCTGCTTCAATTTTGTAGGTGACGCCTCCAACCGGAAGAACATCTCCTCTGACAGAGAGTGATCCGGTCATTGCAATATCCTGTCTGACCGGAATAGACTCAAGGGCACTGATTGCTGCTGTAGCGACTGTAATTGAAGCAGAGTCACCCTCCACTCCCTGATATGTTCCGATGAACTGGATGTGGATATCGATGTTTCTGATATCTTTTCCTGTAAATCTCTTGAGGATGGCCCCTACGTTTTTGATGGATTCCTGTGCAATTTCCTTCAGAAGACCTGTTGCGATGATGTTACCGCCATCACCCTGTGCCGGAGTTATTGCAGCCATAATCGGGAGGACGGATCCTGCATCACTTCCCATGACTGCAAGACCATTCACCCGGCCGATCTCAGTTCCTTCTACGACCGCCAGTTCATATTCACGGGTTCTCCGAATCATCTGACCAGATATCTGATCTTCAATGGAGCGGGCTGTTTTCTTTGCCTCAAGAATATGTCGCCGGGTGGTAAGTTCTGCACCTTCCTGACGTGCAAGATCTCCTGCAACCCTGATAAGGCCGCCCATATCACGAAGTTTCAAAGTGAGGTACCCTTTCCGGTTTGAACGACGTTTGGCTTCATGGATGACTTCATCAATTGCAGTACGGTCAAAATGAGGGATCATGGTGTCATTTTTGATCTCCTGGGCGATGAACACGACAAATTTCTCCCGGTTCTCAGGAGTATCTGGCATGGTGTCTTCCATGTAGATTTCATACCCGTTCCCTCTGATACGGGATCTCAGAGCGGGATGCATACCCTCAATGGCGTCCAGGTTACCGGCAGCTACCATGACAAAGTCACAGGGAACCGGTTCAGTTCTGACCATGGCTCCTGATGAACGTTCACTCTGTCCGGTGATGGCAAACTGCCCTTCCTGCATGGCAGTCAGGAGACTCTGCTGTGAGGGAAGGCCAAGGGTATTAATCTCATCAACAAACAGGACGCCCTTATGTGCCCGATGAATAGCACCTGCCTCAACCCGATCATGCGATGGCGTCTCAAGTCCCCCTGACTGGAAGGGATCATGACGGACATCTCCCAGAAGGGCCCCTGCATGTGATCCGGTCGCATCGACAAAAGGGGCGGTTGTCGTTTTATCATTGGTGACCAGAAGTTTGGGGACCATCTGCTCTTCCCTGGGTGTGGCATACCGCAGTGCCATGAAAATGAAAGCGGCGGCAATGATACCCATGAGCCATTGGTAGGTGATAAACGCATATCCGATGATACCGATCATCAGGATCATGATGAGGGTATTTCTGAACTGAATCTTCTTTTTCGCTTCCGCTTTATGAGCAGTGACAATCTCTTTGCCACGACCAGATTTCACAGTTCTGATGATAGGTTCATTTTGATCGTCAGAGTTTGGGTATGCAAGAATATCCTGCATCTCTTCTTTTGGAAGCAGCTCTGCCATCGCCTTTGCCAGCATGGACTTACCGGTGCCCGGTGTCCCTATCATCATGACATGTCTGCGCTGGATTGCTGCTTTTCTGATCACCTCTACCGCATGTTCCTGTCCGATTACCTGATCAATAAGTTTTTCAGGAACAGTAACAGACCGTGACGAGCCATCATCTACTGGTATCTGGGGTTCTTTCTCTTCAGATGCTTCTGATGACTGGGTCTCCACCACAGGCGCATCTGGTTCATCATCCAGTGTATCCACTGGTTCAATACCCGGAACATCCCATACTTTGGTAGTATCCGGAGTATCTGGTTGAATTTCTCTCTCCGATGGTTCGTTCACCCGATTCATTATAATCTCGACACCTGCAAAACCGTTCGTGGTACTAATTTCATGGACAATTGTTTAAGTACTTTCAGCAAATCTTAATGAGATTATGAAGGTTGTCAGTACGCAACGGTCGCAGGTTCTTGCCGGCCGGCTCGCAACTGCATTGAATATTCCGGTAATCGATACCAGATGGCAGAAATTTCCTGATGGAGAGATTTATGTGCGTGCAGAGCAGCCCGCAGAGAAAGTGATTATATGTGGAAGTATTCTGACAAGTGACGATCTGGTCGAACTGCTTCTTTTAAAAGATATTTATTCTGAATCTGATATTTCACTCATCATTCCATACATGGGCTATGCCAGACAGGACAAGCAGTTTAATCCTGGGGAACCGCTTTCAGCACGAGCGATTGCCCAGATACTGGGAAACGGTACCTCACGGGTCTATACGGTAAACATCCATGAAAAATCCGTCTTGAATTATTTCCATACTGAAGCAACAGATGTTTCTCTCTCTGATCCGGCAGCAGCATATATTGATACATTATCACTTGAAAATCCGCTTATCCTGAGTCCTGATGAGGGAGCACTTCATCTGGCAAAGGATGTTGCATCTCATGGAAAATGGGATTGTGATTATCTGCAGAAAACCCGTCTTTCCGGAGAGCAGGTAAAAATAGAACCAAAGTCTGTTCCGGTATCCGGACGTGATGTAGTCATTCTTGATGATATTATCTCGACCGGAGGGACCCAGGGGACGGCTGCACTGATGCTCTATGAACAGGGTGCACGATCCATTCACACTGTCGGAATACATGGTGTTTTGGCATCCGGGGCATATACTCGGCTGACCAGTGCGGGGATCGCTTCAATCTCCTGTAGTGATACGATTGAACGTGCCTGTAGCACATATTCAGCAGCACAGGTCCTGGCAGAATATATCTGATTTCTTTGGACCTCTTCATGACAGACGATTCCCTTCCGATATTGATTCTGGATACCTCTGCTTTTTTTATAAATCTCCCCCTTAATGGAAAGGTACTGACTGTTCCACGGGTTATTGATGAACTAAAGGATCTGAAAGGCAAAGCCAGGCTTGAAGTCTTGCTTTCACAAGGAATGATAGTATCTGAGCCAAGTCAGGAATCTCTTATCAGTGTACAAAAGGCCGCAGAAAAATCCGGAGATAGTTCTGTTTTATCACAAACGGATAAAGACATCCTTGCTCTTGCCGTTGAGGTACAGGGAGTTATTTGCACAGATGATTTTGCTCTCCAGAATACTGCACAACATTTGAAAATCGGTGTCCATTCAATGATGCAAAAGAAGGCAGAAATGCGGAGGTGGAAACTTCGGTGCTCAGGGTGTGGGAAATATTATGATATCATGCCGGCTGATTTGATCTGTCCGATCTGTGGTCTGCAGGTAAAACGAAAAAATAAATAGATAGACGAAAATGTCTGTTCAGATGTCTACCCTGGATGAATTAATACAAAAAGCACGGCACCTGCGGAGTGAAGGACACAGCCCCGGGCAGATTGCTGATGAACTGTCCCTCTCCATGGAGACGGTGACCTGGCTTCTGACTCAGGAAAAAGGGGCGGCAACTCCGAAAGATGTGCATATTGACTGGACTGCCGTATCCGGTGAATCTCAGCTTTTGGAGGAGAGTGCCCAGATGCTTCTCTCCCGGCTTCATTTGAAAAATCCCGAAGGACCTGTTCCCCAGGTGTATGTGGGAATTGCCATATCCGGAATTCCTCTCGCAACCCTTATGGCAGTGTCAGAGGGTGTCAGGATTGGTATTTATCATCCTGCAAAACATGCCGGTGGAGATGAGCCGGTCGGTTCCATGACTGGGAATTTTGACATCCATGCCGGAGAGAGAGTCGTTGTTGTGGATGATGTTATTACGTCTGGCAAAACCCTGCAGGAAGTTATTACCTATATCAAAAGGCATGGAGCAATTCCTGTCGCATGTTGTGTTCTCTTTGATAAGCGCGGCATTCGAGACATTGACGGCGTTCCCGTTTACAGTCTGTTTAAGGTCTCCCGAATAGACTAACCGGTTTCATCATGAGATATCATCTCACAACTTTTATATAGAACTTTAAATCCACCTGTATTGAAACGGAGGATATTCTATGCTTGCTCAACAACCGGTAATCATTCTGAAACAGAATGTCGAGCGTACACAGGGATTTGAAGCCCAGCGCTCCAATATAGCAGCAGCAAAAGCACTTGCTGAGGCGGTTCGGTCTACCTTAGGTCCACGAGGAATGGACAAGATGCTCATCGACGGAACCGGGGATGTAACCATCACCAACGACGGTATTACGATTCTTGATGAGATCTCTGTCCAGCACCCGGGTGCGAAGATGGTCATTGAAGTTTCCAGAACGCAGGACGAGGAAGTTGGAGACGGGACTACAACGGCTGTCATTCTCGTTGGTGCCCTTATGGAACAGGCAGAAACCCTGCTCAATAAGAAGATTCACCCAACCGTGATCTGTCGTGGATATCGGATGGGAATGCAGAAGGCTCTTGAAATTCTGCAGTCTATGGCATCAAAGACTGATGCATACAATAAAGACGTCATGAAGAAGATTGTCCAGACGGCAATTACCGGGAAATCTATCGAAGATGTCAAGGATAAAATAAGTGAAATCTCTGTTGAAGCGGTAATGAAGGTTGCCTCCAAGGACGGAAACAAGGTAACGGTGAGCGAAGATGATGTCAAGATAAATAAGCACACCGGCGCCACCATGGATGATGCAGAACTTATTATGGGCTGTGTCATTGACAAAACCCGCGTTAACCAGGAGATGCCAAAACGCATTACCAATGCAAAGGTAGCACTTGTTCAGAAGGAACTTGAGATCAAAAAGACCGAAGTCAAGTCAAAAATTAAGATCTCAAGCACTGAGCAGATGGAAGCATTTGCTGAACAGGAGCGGAGTGCATTAAAAGAGATGGCTGATGCCGTGGCAAAATCAGGAGCAAATGTTCTCCTCTGCCAGAAAGGTATTGCAGATGCAGCGCAGTTTTACCTTGCAAAAGCAGGAATTCTCGCAATTGAGGATGTTCCAGAATCAGATCTGAAATTTGCAGCCCGATCACTTGGCGCAACCATTGTTACCAAAGCTGAAGATCTGAAAAAGAGTGACCTTGGTTCCGCCGAAAAGGCAGAGCAGCTTGATGATGCCGAGATGGTTGTCATATCCGGTTCAAAGAATCCAAAGACCGTGACCATTCTTCTTCGTGGGTCTACCTATTACCTGGTTGATGAACTTGAGCGTGCTGTTGTCGATGCAACCCGTGTGGTCATGGATGCAATGGAAGATGGACAGTTTGTACCTGGTGGCGGAGCAGTCGAGAGTGAACTTGCAGTTCGTCTTCGTGACTATGCAGTAAAGGTCGGCGGCCGTGAGCAGATTGCCATCGAAGCATACGCAGATGCTTTCACCGCAGTACCAATCACCCTTGCAGAAAATTCCGGATATCATCCAATCGACAAACTGGTTGAGTTAAAGAAGGCACATGCAGAAGGGAAGAAGAACTTCGGACTGAATGTCTACACCGGGAAACTGGTTGATATGCAGAAAGAAGGAGTTATCGAACCAATCAGATGCAAGAGGCAGGCAATTCAGAGCTCTGAAGAGGCTGTTGAGATGCTGCTTCGTGTTGATGATATGATGGTATCCCAGTCTGGCAGAGGCGGAATGCCAGGACCAATGGAATAACCTATTTTTTATTCTTCCAGATAATATCCGGAGTCAGGAAGTCTGTTCATCTGTCGTTTTTTAGATTTTTGTTCGAGAACATCAAATCCCTTGATCATGAAATTAATCTTTGCTGCTTCTTTTTCAAGCCGGAGATCATCATCTTCAAGTTTTTTCAGGACATTTTCAAGCATTTCAATTACTTCTGGAGAGGTTCTGGGATGAGTTCCATTCAGCATTTCAAAAACATCTTCCAGGTACATACCCGATGCTTTCGAAATAGATACTGCGGAAAAGCCTCTCAGCCGTGCAAGTAAATCCGGGGGAAAAGGAACAGACCAGGAAATTTTTCCAAGATTCTGTTTCTCATCACTCGATCGAAAGAGACCCATATTTATTCACCACATTTTTTGCAGGTATGATAATGCCTGATCAGTATTGGTAATACTATAAACAAAAAGATTATCTCTGTAATATATAGGTGAATGAACTTTTCAGAATAGGTTAGTCCGACCCTCAGGATGGCAGGGGTGATCGACCGGGCCGGACAGGTATCGGTGATACCAATATTTCTGGAACATATTTTTCAATAAGCATAGTGATCTGCCGGGCATAAATGCTGGGCACAAACGATGAAAAGAAGAATCAAATCTGCGTCTGAATTTTACAATAGAGATACACGATCTCTAATATTTCTACGATATTATTATCAAACAAAAGTGATAACATGGTAAAGCAGCTGAGCCGAGGTAGTCTAGTCCGGGAAGGCGGTGGTCTCGAAAACCACTGGTGGTAACACCTCGGGAGTTCAAATCTCCCCTTCGGCGTTCATTTTTAAGATAATAATTTTTATATATAAAAACCCATATGGTTATATCACGATGGGTTGGGCTTATGAAATTATGTATTAAATCAGGAATAATCGGGGTAATTCTTCTATCCTTGATCCTGTGCATCGGTACATCTACTGGAGATATCCCTCCAATTAGTGTTCAAAATGCGCATACAACAATTACAGCAGATTTTTCAGCGGATTCACAAGAAGGAAAGGTTCCTTTCACCGTCTCCTTTACCGATCTCTCAACCGGATTACGCGATCACTTCGAATGGTCATTTGGTGATGGAGAGAGTTCATCTGAACAAAATCCGGCTTATACGTATTTTGAACCCGGAGTGTATACGATCTCACTATCCGTTTCTGGAACCGCCGGTTCGGATAAGAAGACGAGAATTGGATATATTTCTGTTTCAGAGCAGGATTCAGCGCCAGTCTCTCAACAAGAGTCAGTTATTCCAGAGCGCACTTTGGAAAATGAATCTTCTATCCTTGTTCAGAATGGGGAAATCACTGAGCCTGAAGATCAGGTATCCATTCTGAATACTCCAGAGCCAGTACCTGAAAATACTGAACCTCTTCCATCTG
Source organism: uncultured Methanospirillum sp. (assembly GCA_964458045.1). Classification (GTDB taxonomy): domain Archaea; phylum Halobacteriota; class Methanomicrobia; order Methanomicrobiales; family Methanospirillaceae; genus Methanospirillum. The sequence continues at coordinate 6,968 of CAYWHV010000006.1, read as the reverse complement.
CACCCGTGTCTGTACCCGTTGCATCATCCATTCATGCTGATTTTTTAGTGGCGGATGCAGTCGGACTCTCACCTCTGAAAGTGAGTTTTACTGATCTCTCGACTGGGCCGGTATCTTCATGGCTCTGGACCTTCGGTGATGGAACAACCTCAGCTGCAACATCGCCAATCCATATATATCAGACTCCTGGGACGTATGATATTTCATTGAAAGTGGATGGTGAAGGAAGTTCGGATACTATTACGAAAACCGGAATCATTCAGGTAGGAACTCCGGTTGTGTCATCATTTACTGCTGAACCATCTGAAGGAACTACTCCATTACAGGTAAGATTTGAAGAACAGACAACCGGATCAATAGTATCGAGAGAATGGTCATTTGGAGATGGATTATTTTCCGAACTCGAAAATCCGGTTCATGTATATGAAACACCAGGAACGTATGAAGTATCTCTCAAAGTAACCGGTTCATACAATGAAGACATAATGACCAGACCCTCATATATCATAGTTCATCCTGACCTTCCACCTCCGACTCCAACCCCGACCCCAACTTCTATTCCTACTCTAATTCCCACTCCTTCTTTTACATCAGTTCCACAACCTGTAATGCCCACTCCAATAGAAGAAAATATTCCCGTTCTGACTGAATCAGTTCCTACCCCTTTCCCTGAAGAAACAATAGTCCCCGAACCTGTTGAGTCCGTACCTGTACTTCCAGAACCTGAAGAAATTGTCATACAAACAGATACTTTCAACCAACCTTCAGAATCATCTGAAGAAACAGATGGAATGATAGAAACAGTGATGCCAATCACAACAGGCGTAGTATCCGAGGGATCTGAACCTGTCGCCCCAATATCAGAACCTCATGTTGACTTTGTATATACTCCCGAATCAGGAGATGCACCACTTTCTGTCCAGTTTACTGATACATCCATCGGAGATTATGAGACAAGGCTCTGGGACTTTGATGATGGTTCAAACTCAACAGAACCAGCACCCACTCATATATTTGAAAACCCGGGTGATTACTCAGTGAGCCTTACCCTGTATTATCCGGGATCAGAAGAGGGAATATCAAAATCGACAGTCATCACGGTACTCTCACCTCCAAAGGCTCCAATTGCTGATTTTTCCATCAGCAGCACAGAAGGGACTGCCCCGCTTGCAATTGTTTGTACTGACCAGTCTGAAGGTGAAATCACCGAATGGATCTGGGACTTTGGAGATGGGAAGGTAATTCGAGGCAAAAACCCGACCCATACCTATGTAATGCCGGGCCAATACCCCATTACCCTGACCGTCAGGGGACCAGGCGGGAAAGATGAGCTTCGCAAGAATTCAGTCATTACGGTGCTGGAGGCCCCACCTGTACTAAAAGCACTGTTCTCTGCTGATCCAGTACAGGGAAAAGTTCCACTGGATGTATCATTCCATGATAAATCAACTGGCACGATTTCCACATGGGGTTGGGACTTTGGAGATGGTATTGTATCAAACGAGCAAAGTCCGACCCATGTATATACCCAGCCTGGAACGTATCATGTAAAACTGAGCGTGACCGGACCGGATGGCACAGATGAGATCGTTAAGGAGAAGTTGATTGTTGCAGAAAAATCAATTGAACCTGTCCGCGCTGCATTCTCAGCCCTGCCCATATCAGGAGATGCACCACTCACCGTTGCATTTACAGATAAATCAACAGGCGACGCTGATAACTGGAACTGGTCATTTGGGGATGGTCTGACTTCCAATGAGAAGAATCCTTCACATATCTATTCAAAACCTGGTATCTATACCGTTCGTCTCAATGCAGGTGGACCTGGTGGAAACGATAATGTAGAAAAGAAAGCTCTCATTTCCGTTCTTGGATCAGGTATATCTCCTGAACTTATCATCACTGCTGAACCTGCAAAAGGAACTGCTCCCCTTACCGTCTCATTTGGGAAAACAAATATCGATAATGAGATGAGTTCGCAATGGAGTTTTGGTGACGGGAATGCGTCCAGTGAAGACTCGCCGGTTTATACCTACACAATTCCAGGCGTTTATAATGTAAGTCTGACGATTCAGGATTTACAGGGACAATCCCGTACCATCACGAAGAATGAATTTGTGAATGTCACAAAACCAATCCCACCACCGGTAGCAAACTTCTCCAGCAACGGAACAGAAGGAAATGCCCCCTATACTATCAGGTTTACAGATAAGTCACAGGGTGATATCACAGAATGGATCTGGGACTTTGGTGATGGTACATCTGCAGAAACACAGGATGTAGTTCACACATTCGATGCCACCGGCTCATACCCTGTATCTCTGACCGTGAAAGGTCCGGGTGGTGAGAACCAGTATACAGCCAGCCAGCCAGTTTTGGTCCGGAAACCAATACCTGAGAAACCTGTTTCTGAATCAGAGAACAAATCATCAGCCCAGATAAATAATACGGAACCGGTTGCAATTTCAAATCTTTCAAATCAATCGGGATCAGTCATCCTGAATACTACTGATACTCCGCCAGTTATTCCAAATCTTACAATTCAGCAATCTGAAAAAGAGGATGAAAAGGTATCAGAGAAAAATCAGAGTGTCCAGATCAATGGAACAGAGCCAGAAAAACAAAAAGAGATACCGGCCCCTGTAAATAAAACAGAACCCGTCACAAATGGTACGAAACCTGAGTTACCAAAAGGTTTTGACACAACAGAAAGACCTGGATTAGTTATTCCGGAGATCATGGTCTCTGAAAAGACAGGTCCTGCACCACTCAGTATTGAATTCACTTCATCCTGGGCAGATGAGAATGGAACCTACCTCTGGAAATTTGGAGACGGGGCGATCTCGAATGAATCAGAAGTTACTCACACCTATGAGAAACCAGGAATTTATTCTGTTCACCTGACTCGTGATTTTGAAGGGAATACCCAGGAGATTATCAATACAAATCTTATCAATGTGACCGAATCTGTATTGATACCCATGGCATCATTCTCTGCTGAACCGGTTTCAGGCCCGGCACCATTGCATGTTACGTTCAAGAGTGATTCAACCGGCACTATATCAGAATGGATTTGGGACTTTGGAGATGGAGCGAATGGTACAGGTGAGACGGTAACTCATACGTATTCCCGGGCAGGAACATATTCAGTCGGAGTTCAGGTTCAGGGTCCCGGTGGATCTTCGACGGAAGTAAGAGAAGATTTCATCACCGTTGGAACATCTCTAACCCCACTCCAGGCCAGGTTCAGAACAGATAAAAGAACCGGATATGCACCATTGACGATCCAGTTCACTGATCAGTCACTTGGAAAGGTATCCGACTGGAACTGGGACTTTGGTGATGGAGAAAAATCCACTGAAAGAAACCCGGTTCATGAATTTAATAAGACCGGTATCTATTCCGTATCATTGACTGTTTCAGGACCGTCCGGAACAAATCAGGTCAGCAGAAAAGGATACATCGTGGTTTCACCTGAACCAGAACCGCTTGTTGCAGGTTTTACCCTGAAACCCTCAGAAGGAATCGCTCCCCTGTCAGTTCAATGCACTGATGAGTCCACAGGAAGTATAAACAGGTATCTGTGGGAGTTTGGCGATGGAGCAGTTTCAGAAACCAGGCATCCCTCTCACCGGTACACCACACCTGGTTCGTATATTATAAAACTCACGGTGTATGGTTCATCCGGAGTCAGTTCGGCAGATCAGATTGTAACTGTGGGGCCGACTCTTACAAAAGCTGACAGGCTGAACCCGTATCCTCGTTATATTCAGTCGGGAACCGGAGAGCAGAATCATTTTATAGTGAATGAATCAGGATTATCTGATGCTTCAAAACCAATTGCAGACTTTGTTATTAGTAAAAAGAGTGGTCGGACTCCCTTGTCCATATCCTGTGAGGACCGTTCATCTGGAACGATTGAATCCTGGTCATGGAACTTTGGTGATGAAAGCAATTCTATTGAACAAAACCCGGTTCATACCTATACCAAACCTGGTACCTATTCCATATCCCTGACAGTTAAAGGGCCGTATGGTGTATCAACGAAAAAACTCCGTGATGCAATTCAGGTTTTTAATTAAATCCATTTTTTCCATCTGAACAACCCGGCCATACTGGTTGTTATCAGAATCATAATCCCAAAAATTATCAGATGTCCGGCAGGGTTATCAATGCCTGGGAGATATGAGAAATTCATTCCATAGACTCCGGTGATGAAAGTCAGGGGTATGAAAATTACCGCGATGACAGTAAGAACCCGGACTATTTCATTTGTCCGGTTGGATACTGAAGAGAGATATATTTCCATGATTCCCTCTGCCATTTCACGGTGAACATCAAGGTCTTCAGATATTTTGATTACGTGATCATACACATCTCTCATGAATACCCTGGTGGAATCTGTCATAATATCAGAATCTGATCGTTCCAGGTGCATGATTACATCCCGGAGTGACCAGACCTGTCTTTTAAATCTAATCAGGGTATGTCGGAATGACTGAATGTCTCTGACTATCGCCGGATTTGGATCATGCACGACACGCTCCTCGAGTTTTTCAGCTAAATCTTCGATTCTTTCAAGACCGAAAAAGTAGGTATCAACAATGGAATCGATGAGTGAATACATCAGGTAATCGATATCATGTGTTCGGAATTTCCCATTTGGATGAGAAATGCGGGTTTTGATATGGTCAAAGGGGTCACCGGTTTCTGATACTGATATGAGCAGGTTTGCTTTTGTAATGATGTTTATCTTACGTGATTGCAATTCTTTCCCGGTTAGGAGAATAATATCCAGAATAATAAAAAGGGCATCTCCAAAATCTTCTATCTTAGCCCTGCCCTTGGTATTGAAGATATCTTCTGCAATTAGAGGATGAAGCGTTGCATCGGATAAAATCTGATCGATCTGTTCAATATCTTTGAGCCCGGAGATATGCACCCAGCAGATAGCTTCTTCCGATCGAATTCGTGAAAAATCAGATGATTGTACGTCTGGATAAACACTGACTCCGTCTGCAGAATAAACCAGAGCAGAAACCCGGGTATTTTCAGGTTCATGTTTTCCGATATAAATGGGGATACCTGGCGGGAGACCAGTTTTTACCGAAACATGGTCCTCATATGTTACATCCTGCACTGTTTGCATTCGTGTAACAAAAATTGAGATTATGAGGTGTTATGTTTTTCCGGGAAGAGTTCTTCAAAAGACTTTTCATCTTCATGACGGATTTTTATTCCACTGATTTTCCCGGTTTTTCTCCCGATGTAATATATGAGCATGGGGAGGGCGACTGCCGGGACGGAAAGAAATAATGAGCCTCTCAAATCTTCATTGAATGCAAGGATAAGCAGGGCAAATATCTCAAGGATAACACCGATCATCAATGGGAACCAGGGAGATAAGGGAGCTGGGGCTTTGATCTCCTGTTTCGTATATCCCCGTTCGTATACCCGTCTTCTGAATACCACCTGTGAATAACAGATTGATATCCAGCAGATGGCTCCGGTGAATGCAGATACAGATAAAAGCCAGAGATAGAGTTCACCCTCGCCATTTGAGAACCACCACATGCTCAGGACCGCCCAGCACATAAGAAGGGTGAACAGTGTTGCATACATTGGCGTGCATTGTTTGTTCAGCCTGGAAAAGACTCTTGGAGCCATACCTTCCAGGGATAGACCATAGAGCGCCCTGACCGATCCATAAAATCCTGAATTTGCACAGGAGAATGCTGCAGTCAGAACAATGAATGATAAAATTCCTGCAACTTCGGTAAACCCGTACTTGGCAAGAGCGAGTGAAAATACACTGTCTGATAATCCTGCTTCAGAGTAGGGAAGGATCATAACAAGCAGAAGAATCGGGATGATATCCACACGCAGGATCCGGTATACGACCTGCCGACATGCCTTCGGTACTATTCTATCGGGATTTTGAGTTTCTGAAGCGGCAAGTCCGACAATCTCAGATCCCTGAAAGTTGACAAGAATGAGAGCAAGATTACTGATGAGGATAAAAACCCCTGCCGGGAAGATATCCATGAAGGGATCACTATTCGGCGGGAACAGCACACTCAAACCGACTGGTCCGCCGGATCCGATAAAACCAAGGATGATGAGAGCTGCAACTATACAAAATACTCCGTTATGGATGATTTTGATGAGGGAGAGGGTACTTTCAACAAAACCGAATCCTCCTACATGAATAATATTCAGAAGGGTAATCATGGTAAGGAAGATCACAGCCCAGGCAACTATGGGAAGCTGAGGGGCAAATACATGCATAATTATTCCCCCTGCCACAGCTTCAGATGGAATATAGGCACACCAGTTAAACCAGTAACTCCATCCGGTTCCGACAGCCCATGTCGGTGAGATGAATTCTGCCGAATGACTGATGAAATTACCCTGTCTTGGGACATTTACCAGAAGTTCGGCAAATGACTGCATCACGGTCCAGATAACAAGACCACCAATGGCATACAAAAGGATGACACTGGGCCCCATTTCAGCAATAAGATATCCTGAACCCAGATAGTAGATGGAGCCGATGATCCCTCCGATTGCAATCAGACTTGCCATCCAGGGACGGATCCCCCGTTGAAGTCGTAATGACTTTGCTCTCCCTGCAAGAGGCACCGGATTATCAACCGGTGTATGTTCACACAAGCAGCCAGGATTATCCTCACAGGAAGTCACTCATGAAGCCCCCTACAGATAATCACGAAAAAACAATCCCATTTTATAAATTTGCCCTCCATATCGCTCCTCGATTTAAAATACTCTGATAATTGTGCTTCCAAACTTCAGCATCTCAATAAAAAATAGTTTCTATTGATTTTTACGGTTAAAATTAGAGTCTTTTAAGATAATATGGCTAAATTTAAAACTATTTAGAAAATATAGGAATTATTTATTTTTATTTCTTTATTATTATATGAAAAAGGGAAACAACATCATTCAGG